>JAOZPW010000239.1 GCA_029932545.1 Thermoanaerobaculales bacterium
GACCCTCTTTTCCAAGGAACTGACCGAGACTCGGCCCAGCTACGACGGGCGGAACACCGAGCCGGTCTTCCTGCCGGCCAAGCTGCCGATCCTCCTGATGTTGGGCACCGAAGGCATCGCCGTCGGTATGGCCACCCGAATCATGCCTCACAATTTCTGTGAACTCCTCCGGGCTCAAATCGCCGTTTTGAAGGGCGAGCCGTTCGAGCTCCTGCCGGATTTCGCCACGGGCGGCCTGGTTGATACGACAGAGTACGACGACGGGCGCGGCAAGGTTAAAGTCCGGGCGCGCATCGACGTCAGCTCAGAGAAGACCATCGTCATCCGCGAAGTGCCCTTCTCAACGACGACCGAGAGCCTGATCGCTTCGATCGAGAACGCCGCCGGGAAGGGCAAGGTCAAGATCAACTCGATCGACGATTTCACCACCGACACCGTCGAGATTGAGATCGGGCTACCCCGCGGCGTCTACGCCGACGAGGTCGTACCCCAGCTGTGGGCCCACACCGACTGCGAGGTTTCGGTCTCATCCAACATGGTGATGATTCGCGACCGCCGGCCGGTTGAGCTGTCGGTGACCGAAGTCCTCTGCATCCAGACCGACCAGGTGCGCGGCATCCTCAAGGCCGAGTTGGAGCTGGAACTGGGCCACCTGGAAGACCAGCGCCACTGGCTGACGCTGGAGCGTATCTTCATCGAAAACCGCATCTACAAGCGCATCGAAGAGGCAACTACCGCCGAGGCCGTCAAATACGAGGTCTACGCCGGATTGGAAGCCTACGAAGAACTCTTGGTGCGCGCGGTAACCGATGACGATATCGAGCGCCTGCTCAAAATCCCCATCCGGCGCATCTCTCAGTACGACATCGACCGCAATCGCCAGGAGATCAAAAAGACCGAGAAGGAGATCACCGCGGTCAAGCGTAAGTTGAGGAAGTTGACCGAAACAACAATCGGCTACCTGGAAGGGTTGCTCGAGGACTTCGGCGGGCAGTTTCCCCGACGGACCGAGATCACGACCTTTGAAAGCGTCGACGTGCGCTCCGTTGCACGTCAGAACCTCAAGGCCGCCTACGACCCGGAGACCGGCTTCTTCGGCACCGCCGTCAAGGGTGAGAAATATCAGCTCTCTCTCAGTGAGTACGACAAGGTGCTGATCATCTCAAAGGACGGGTCCTACCGCATCATCGGCCCCGAGGAAAAGACGTTGATCCCCGGCAAGGTGATCTACCTCGATGTCTTTGACCCCGAAAAAGGCGCACACTTCACGGTCGTCTATCGCGATAACGGACGGATCGCCTGGGCCAAGAAGATCCACATTCGTGCCTTCATCCATAATCGCGAGTACGAACTAATCAAGGGCAAAGAGGGCAAGGTCGACCTCCTGATGCCCGGAGGCTCCGACGATACGATCCATATGGATTTCGTGCCTGCCAAGCGCCAACGAGTCCGCGAAGCCCGCTTTGACCTCTCCATACTGGATGAAGTCGGGGCGTCTGCCCGCGGCCGTCGTCTTGCCCCCAAACCGGTGCTCAAGCTTCGCAAGATGCGCCAGTCCGAACTGGAAGCCGAAGTCTCCGAAACCGTAGAACAACCGACCGAGGATACACAGACCGATCAGCGTTCTTTGTTTGAATAGAGGCTCTGCTAGGATCAGATTTTGGGGAATTTTTTAGAGGGGGAAAACAATGCAATCTCGATTTCTTCTCGTCGTTCTTTCAATATTAATGGTGGTGGGCTGCGGATCCGGTGATTCAGACCAAGCGGACGAAACCCTCGGCCTCTCGCTCCCGGCCGGA
The DNA here is from genome assembly GCA_029932545.1 of Thermoanaerobaculales bacterium. GTDB lineage: Bacteria > Acidobacteriota > Thermoanaerobaculia > Thermoanaerobaculales > Sulfomarinibacteraceae > DAOWGJ01. The sequence goes on from JAOZPW010000239.1 coordinate 1,800, forward strand.
ATCGAGCATGCCACCGAGGTGATCACTGAGGATCTGCTTTGCAACCATGTGACGATTCTTGGGGGCGATGGAATGGAGGGCCGACTGCCCGGCAGTGAGGGCGACCGGCGAGCTCGGCAATACCTGGCCGACCAGATGCAACGAATCGGCCTGCAACCGGCATTCAAAGATGGTTCATGGGAGCAGCCGTTGACCCTTGTTGGTGTCACCTCCCACATGCCCGAGAGCTGGCAATTCCATGCTGAAGACGACACCATGCTTTCGTTGTCACTGGGCAACGACTTCGTCGGTGTTGCCGGAGGCCAAACACCGCAGACGATGATCGAAAATGCCCCAATGGTCTTCGTCGGCTATGGGATCCAGGCGCCGGAAGAGGATTGGAACGACTTCAAGGACGCCGATCTCAATGGCAAAATCCTTCTCATGCTCAACGATGATCCGGACTGGGACGAAAGTCTCTTCGGCGGCGACCGCAAACTCTGGTACGGCCGATGGGATTACAAATACCTCAGTGCGGCCCGCCAAGGGGCGGCCGGGGCCATCATTATTCACACGACGCCGTCCGCAGGCTATCCGTGGACTGTTGTACAGACCGGATGGACGGGCGAGCAATTCGAATTGGTTGCAGGAGACGAACCACACCTCGGAGTCCAGTCCTGGGTGACCGGGGACTCGGCTCGGAAATTGGTCGAAATGTCGGGCCACGACCTCGATCAGCTGATCGAGGCCGCTCGTTCGCGGGAGTTTGAACCGGTAGAATTGGGGATTACGACGTCGATCTCGTTTCAGACCGAGATACGGCAGACCGAGACCGCAAATGTCGGTGGCATTCTCCCGGGCAGCGATCCCAATCTTGCCGACGAGTTCGTCGTGTTCTCGGCACATCACGACCACTTCGGCATCGGAGAGCCCGACGAGACCGGCGACCGGATCTATAACGGCGCCCTCGACAACGGGGTCGCAATGGCATCGTCATTGGCCGTCGCCGAGGCCTTTGCCGCTCTGCCGACGATGACGCGTCGCAGCGCCCTGTTTCTTTTTGTCGCCGCCGAGGAGCAGGGACTGCTCGGGTCAGCGTATTTCGCCAAGAGCGGTGTGATCCACCCTGGGAAATTCGCGGCCAACATCAACTTCGAACTAGGTAATGTATGGGGAAAGACCAGGGATGTCACCGTATACGGCCTTGGCAAGTCGAACCTTGACGATCTCGTTCGCAGTGCAGCAGAAATGCAGAACCGGGTCGTCACAGGCGAGACCGACGTCAAGGCCGGGTGGTTCTACCGCTCAGACCACTTCAGCTTTGCCCGTGCGGGAATTCCGGCGACATGGTTCAAGTCCGGCACCGATTTCATCGACCGTCCTGCGGGCTGGGGCGAAGCGACCTACGCCTCCTGGATCGAGAATCACTATCACAAGCCGAGCGACGAAGTGACGCCGGAGTGGGTCTATGACGGCCTTGCCGAGGATGCACGCCTCGCTTTCACCGTGGGCACATCGGTGGCCGAAAGGGATCAGGGGCCACAGTGGTATCCAGGGGACGAGTTTGAGGCAACGAGACAGCAGGCGCTGGCCGATGCAGCCGCTGGAGCACAATCATCTCGCACAGTCCAGGAGTAAACACCACGGGAGATTCCGATGAGTACATCAGGCCGAGTTCTTTGTGTCGCAGCCCTTCTCTTGATTTTCGCGATCCCAGCTGTAGAGACTGCGGAGATCCCAACGCCGGAGTCGGTACTCGGGGTGACGCCAGGCAGCGACCGGGAACTGATTGATTACCAACAGCTCGTGGACTACCTCGAAGCCTTGAGTACCTCCTCGGACCGAATGGTCATGCAGGAGGTGGGCTCGTCGCCCGAGGGACGACCGATGTTCGTGCTGTTCCTCTCTTCACCGGCCAATTTGGAACGACTCTCGGAACTCCAGGAGATCAACCGCCGATTGGCTCTTGAACCCGACCTCACGCCGGAGGAGCGCGAGGAACTGGTGGCCGGCGGCCGGGTTTTCGTAATGGAGACCCTTTCGATGCATTCGACGGAAGTGGGGCCGAGCCAGACTCTGCCGCTCTACGCCCACGAGATCGCCACAACTTCAGATCCTGCTGTGCTCTCCCAACTCGAACGTGTGGTGCTGATGATAGTGCCGTGCCACAACCCTGATGGGATGGACATGGTTGTCAAGCACTACCGCCGCTATCGCGGCACTCGCTACGAGACCTCGTCTCTGCCTGGGATCTACCACCGCTATGTTGGTCACGACAACAACCGAGATTTCGTCACCCTGACCCAGGAAGACACCAGGGTCATCAACCGACTCTATTCCACCGAGTGGTACCCCCAGGTGCTGGTGGAAAAACATCAGATGGGCACCACCGGGCCGCGCTACTTCGTACCTGAAAACCACGACCCCATCGCCGAGAACGTCGATGAAAGTCTTTGGAGCTGGTCGGCGGTGTTTGGCGCCAATCTCAAACAGGACATGGGCCGCGACGGGCTCGACGGCGTGGCGAGCGATTGGTTGTTCGACAATTACTGGCCGGGGTCCACGGAAACCTCACTGTGGAAGAACGTGATTTCTTTTCTGACCGAGGCCGCCGGCTGCAAGGCGGCGACCCCGGTATTTGTGGAGCCTACAGAACTACGCGTCCGCGGAAAGGGCCTTGCCGAGTATGCCAAGAGCATCAACATGCCGGCGCCCTGGCCGGGGGGGTGGTGGCGGCTGAGCGACATCGTGCGCTACGAGCTCAGCACCATGCGCTCGATATTGTCTACAGCAGCGACCCATGACGCCGACATTCTGCGGTCACGTAATGTCCTGTGCGCCGAGGAGGTTGCCAGGGGCCATACCGAACCGCCCTTCTACTACGTCTTGCCGATCGATCAACTGGACCGCGGCGCACTGCCCGAACTCGTGGCGCTGCTGCGTGAGCACGGAGTGCAACTGGCCCAACTTGCCAAGCGGGTCGAAGTGGCGGGTCTAGTACTGCCCGAGGGGGCCATCGTCGTCCCTCTTGCACAGCCTTACCGCCCTTTCGTCAAGGAAGTGATGGAGGATCAGCAATTCCCGGTCCGCCATTACATGCCAGGCGGAGAGATCATCCGCCCTTATGACATCACCAGCTGGTCGCTCCCTCGCCACCGCGGCCTCGTCTGCCACGAAATCAAGACCCGCTCGTCTGACCTCGAAACCGCCCTGATCGATCTTCCCGAAGACTGGTCGGCGCTGACGGATGCTCCGGAGTTGCCTTCGACTTTTGCCGCCCTCGCCTGGCCTGCCGGTGACAACGCTTCCCACGTGGTGGCATGGGATGCCATGGAGCGCGGTCTCGAGCTGCAGCGGCTGACGGCGACCTTTGCCGCAGAGGGTTCGGAGCTGGCCGCCGGCAGTTTCGTCATCAGCGGACCAGACGCCAAACTGAGGGCATTGGCCAGGGACGCCGCCACCCCACCGACAGTATTGACGACAATGCCGGAAACGCCGTCATTCGTCGTGCGCCGGCCGCGGATCGCACTGATTGAAAGCTGGTTCCACGATATGGACGCCGGTTGGACTCGCTACGTTCTCGACCAGGCCGGAATTCCATTTGCGGTCGTCAGGCCCGGTGAAGTGGAGGACACCGATCTCGCCGGTCAGTTCGACGTGCTGCTCTTTCCGAACCAGTCCAAAGAGGTGTTGCGGGAGGGACGGCAAAAGAGGGGCGGCAGCTATTCCCAACCGTCCTACCCGCCTGAATACACCAAGCCAATTTCGGATGATGGGATGAAAAAAATTGCAGCCTGGATCGACCAGGGCGGAATTGTCGTGTCGTGGGGCCGCTCCACTGCGCTCTTCCTCGACAAGCTCGAGATCATGCCGGCCGACGAGAAGGACAAACCGGAAGTATTTCGCCTCCCCGCACGAGACATTTCGGAGGAGCTGACAAAAAAGGGCCTTTTCATACCGGGCGCATTTCTCGCGGTGGATCTTCTTCCCGATCATCCCCTGACCTGGGGAATGCCCACACACAGCGGCGTCTTTTCGCGTGGCACTCCGATCTTCGAGACCTCGATTCCGATGTTCGACATGGACCGCCGTGTCATCGCGACCCACCCCGTGAACGACGTGCTGATCAGCGGCTACGCCGAGAAGGAAGACCTGCTCAAGAACAAACCGGTGATGGTGTGGCTGCAAAAGAACCATGGCCAACTGGTGCTGATGGGCTTCTCACCCCAGTTCAGAGCCTCAACCCCAGCCACCGCCAAGTTGCTGTTCAATGCCCTGCTCCTCCCGAAAATTGACGGCATGGAC
>JAOZPW010000240.1 GCA_029932545.1 Thermoanaerobaculales bacterium
AGTACCGTCTGGCCAACCCCGGATCGGATTTCGAGGGCTTCTACGACCTCGACGGTGATGGTGAATACGACCGGATCAGCATGTCGGCCGAGGAACTCGGCTATCCCGAGGCCGTGCGGAAATACTACGCCGTCGAACTGACCTTCAAACGTCGTTTTGCCGACAACTGGATGCTCCAGGGTTCTTACACCTGGTCGCACCTCTACGGCAACTACGAGGGCTGGACCAACTCTGATATCGGCAGTTGCGACCCCGGCACCAACCAGATCTTCGATTTCCCAGGACTGACGGACTATGCCGAAGGTGACCTGCCCCAGGATCGGCGCCACAACCTGAAGCTCTTAGGCGCCTACGCCTTCAACTCCGGTTTCCAGTTTGGCGGCAACCTCTACCTCCGCTCGGGCCGGCCGATCAACTCCCTGGGGGTGCATCCCACTGATCCAGGGGCGGCCCTGTACGGTCCAATGTCGTTCTTTACAAATGGCGAGCCGATGCCGCGGGGATCGCAGGGCACCACCGACACGATCTGGGGCCTCGACACCATGTTCAAATATGGGCTCGTGATGGGCGGCTTCAATATCGATCTTCGCCTCGATGTTTTCAACATCTTCGACGGTAACGACGTCACTGAGGTCAACGAGTTCGGAGAAATGTCTCTGGGCGTGGCCAACCCCAACTACCTGCGACCGAAACACCATCAGTCTCCGCGCAGTGTTCGCCTCGGCGTTGGGCTCCATTTTTGACCGGTGTCCGCTGGGGAAACGGTGCCGACGTGGTAGACAGTCCGGTCGCAGGTTGGAACCGGCACGCCGGCCGAAGGCCGGAGGAACCGTAAGGTTCCCCATCCGAAGGATGCCGTGTGGGCACCGAACCTGCATCGTGATCTCTGAAAAGCGATGACTCAAAAAGACACAATGCTCAACGGAGTCGTGCGCTCCATCCTGCATTCCAGCCTCCCAGCGTCCGAGCATCCAAGCTTCTGATGTCGTGCGCTCCCATCACATCCTCCCAGCGTCCTGGGTTCACAACCTTCCAGCCCTCTTCTCTTCGTGGTTCAATTTCCTTCTCGTTCGGCCCCGTTTGGCTCGGGCTCGGCAAGTCGATAGCTCGTACTCCGGCCGCTGCCGGGGTTCTGCACGAAGATGCCGTGCTCCAGCAGTTCGCGGATGTCACGCAGGGCCGTGTCCGGCGAGCATCCGGCCAGCTTGACGTACTTGGATGTGGTCATTTTGCCCTTGAATTCATCCAACATTCGATTAAGGACCTTGCGCTGTCGATCACTGACCGGGCGGCGGTTGATTCGCTGCCAGAGCCTTGCCTTGCGCAACACGGCGGCAAGCATTCTGTCTGCGTCTCCGACTGCGCGGTCGAGGCAGCTCAGGAACCACAACAGCCACTTCGTGATCTCGAGACTGCCACCCTGTGCCTTTTCCAATTGCAGGTAGTACTCTTTTCGTTCTGCCTCGATTTGCGAGGACAAGCTGTAGAAACGTTCCTTGGTGCTATCGGCTTGTGAAAGCGCCATGTCGCCGATTGCCCGAGCGATCCGGCCGTTGCCATCCTCGAACGGGTGGATGGTGACGAACCAGAAGTGCGCGATCCCGGCTTTGAGAACAGGGTCAATCACAGCGGGTGAGTTGAACCACTTCAGGAAAACCGTCATCTCAGATTCAAGATGCTCGGCCGCCGGTGCCTCGAAGTGCACCTTCTCGCGACCGATTGGTCCAGAAACCACTTGCATTGGGTCCGTCTCCCTCGAGCGCCAGGTAGCCACTGCAATGCGGCTCATACCACTTCTCCCGGTTGGGAAGAGGGCCGCGTGCCAGTCAAAGAGGCGATCACTGGTCAGCGGCGCCTCGAAATTCTGAGTGGCATCGAGCATCATCTCGACGACGCCTTCGACCTCTCGCCCCGCTTTGGGGAGACCCGCCGCATCGAGTCCAAGTCTGCGCGCGATTGACGAGCGGACTTCTTCGGGATTCAGGGTCTCCCCTTCAATCGCGGAGGATTTCACCACGTCACTCGTTAGAACCGAAAGGCTCGCCTCCGCACGGAAATCGAATCCCAATGCTTCCATTTTCCCAAGATGCTTCCCCTGCTTGTGGCGCACCGCGGCGAGAGGCACAGCGAGAGCCTCGCTATCCCAAACGAACTGGGGCCACCCGGATCTTTCGTGAATGTAGGTCATTTTTCGCCGCATCTCATGCGGTGATTATACTCAATAATCGCCGCAGAGGCAAAGATTCGCCGTATTTCTTGCGATGAATGTGCACTCTCATCACCGCACGGTGTACCAGGTCAGCTACCTGCAAAATTCGTTACGGCACGATGCGGGGCAGGAGCCCCGCGGTCCAAGACACAGTCCCAGCAGTTCATGCGCCTTCGTTTTCGTACATCTTTGTGCCTTTTGTGGCTATTCCATGAGTTTTGCAGGAGGCTCAGGTGTCACCGGCCGTGGCGAGGATTCAAGCTTTTCGATCAAGCCCTTGATTGATCGTGCCGCTGCCTGAGAAGAGCCGGCTCTTGAGGCGGTAGACATTCTCGACGACTTTGGCCTTGGCATAGTCCACCAGGTCCATCTGGAAGGGGTGACCGGCGACGGCCTTGGCATACTTGAAGAGGCGAAGACGCTTCATTTTCAGGTACATCTGGTGCAGATCCCGGCGGTCGACTGTCTCAGACACCAGGATCACCCTTTGCCAATCCAGTTCGAATGAAATATTGAGCAAATCCCAGTCCATATCGTCGGAAACCAGGCCTCTGCTTTTGGCCTCGTGCCAGACCGGGGTTCCGGGCATTGGTGTCAAGACGTAGATATTGACCAGAGACAGCGGCATTTTTTTGATGAAGTCGTAGGTCTCCTGCATCTGTTCGAGCGTTTCTTCACGCTCGCCGATGATGAACGAGCCGTGAGGGTGAATACCGTGGCGATGGAGGGTCTCGACCGCTTGGCTGTTGATCTCGACCTTGAAGGCCTTGCCCTTGAGCCGGGTCAAGACCTCCTGGTTTCCGCTCTCCAGGCCCATCGACACCGAGACGAAGTTCATCTCTTTGAGCATGCGGGCCATGTCGTCGGTGATCCGCGTCGCCGATGAGGCACAGGAAAAACGGAATCCCTGTTGGGGCAGGCCCTCGCTCATGACCAGTTCGTGCAGGGCCTCAAGGCGCTTGACGTTGGCGATGAAAAGATCGTCGTGAAAGGTGATGTAGCGGACGCCGTAGGTGTCCCGAAGGTGCTTGATCTCAGAGATCATCACCTCGGGCGAAAAGTAGCGAATGTTCGGCCAGAACCGGGTCGAGGCACAAAAGGAGCAGGTGTAGGGGCATCCCCTCGAGGTCAACATGTTGGAGTGCGGCCGGACTCTCATCATGTCCCGGTCGGGCATGGGCAGTTCGTCAAGGCTCCGGGTGCTCTTCCCGACGACCTCGCGATTTTGGGTCTGAACCCGTTCCCCCACCTCCCAATAAACGATTCCATCAACAGCGGCCAGGGCCGAGGAATGCAACGAACCGTGAGCCTTGAAGACCTGAACCAGTTCCAGCAGGGTGTACTCGCCCTCTCCTATGACACCGACATCCATCGACTGCGTCAGATTCTCGGGAATCTCCGTGATGTGGTAACCACCGACGATGACCGGGATGCCGGCTTCGGCGGCCTTCTGAGCATATTGCTTGGCCAGTTGGAAGTTCTGCGAAACCGAGGAGACACAAAAGAGGTGCGGCTTGAAGTCCTTGATTTGATCCTCGACGCCCCACTCGATCAACCGGACATCGACCTCGGATCCCATCTCCCGCCGCAGCATGGAAACCAGATACCCCAGGCCGAGGGCCGGATATCGGTTCTGCGCCTCGACAAAGGGGTTGATCGCGTTGACCAGCAGGATGCGTGTGGGTTGCATGGGTTCCTTTCGCCTCAATCCGTTTCCTAGTCTAATACCGCCGGGGCTTCGGACTATTCCCTACGAATCTATGGAAGCTCCTCCCGAGCCCGAGCCCGTTCCCGTTATCGTTCCCGCTACGGTTTGTCCCTGCCCTTTCGATGCTGGACCAAAAAACACACACCGAGGGATTTCCGGGCCGAGCCGCCACCGATGATGCTGCGTGATTTGGGGTTGAACCCGAAGAAAGTCGCCAAGGGTAACGGTAACGGGCTCGGGCTCGGGCTCGGGGTAACGCAACGATACGTCGCCGCCCGCTCTCATACCCCACCCCGTCCCGTGCCCCACTTCAACAGACACGACAGAATCTGCCGTTCGGGCCTCAGTCCCAGGATCTTGATGGGCTTTTGGGCACTCAAGAGCTCGGCAGCGATGCCGGCGCAGGCCTCGGCGCCCTCCCACTGAGCGTTTCCCGCCGCAAGTTCCAGCGATGCCGCCGCCAGCAACTCGACACCCCCGTCCATGCCCCCGAAAAGGGTCGACAACCGAATGGCCGTCTGCACATCACCCTGCACGACCTGCTCAAGGCCGGCCACCCCCTTCTCGAACACATCAGTGACCTTTGGATCCCGGTCGACCCAGATCGCAACCTCCGGGGGCGTCGTGCCTTCACCGAGGATCCCACCGGAACCGACGATGCCAGGCATCATCATTCGAGCGCACCGGGACCGAATCGTCGGCAAGACCGCCTGGGGATTGGCACACAGCAGCAAGAATCGCACATGCGCCGGTGGTTCCTCCAGGACCTTGAGAAGGGCATTGGCCCCAGCAGCCTCCAACCTCCGGTCAACCCCGTCAAAGATCCACACACGGCTCTGGCCCTCAAAGGGCCGCCCGGGCGCCTGTTTGACAATCTCCCGAACGCGGTCGATCCTGATCAGGTCCTTACGGCCCTCACCCTGAGGCACGACGACATCAGGATGCAGGCCCTTTCGAATTCGGTCCGCGACCGGGGTCTGGGCAAAGGGTTGGGGTGCGGTGTCACTGATGAGCATGATGGCAATTTCCTGGGCTGCCAGTTCCCGTCCAAGGCCTTCAGGCCCCACCAGGAGCAGGGCGTGGGGAAAACGGTCATTCACCATCGCCAGAACAGCACGCTCCAGTACTCGATCAACATTTGCACCCAGGCGCTTCCGATCCACCTTTTCTTGAGGAAATAATGCGCTGTCGCCACTCATGACTGCCACGCCTCGACCATGGCAAGGACCCGGCCAAAAACCTCATCTTCGGATCCGGCAGCATCGATGATCCGGATCCGTTTCGGTACGGCCTCGGCAAGACGGAGGAAGGCCTGGCGAATCTCACGGTGGAAGGCCAGAGGCTCTTCATCGAGCCGGTTGGCCGATCCGTCCTGGGCGTTCCGTCCATGGGCCCGACCGAGGGCCTCGTCGGGGTCAAGATCGAAGACCAACGTCAGATCAGGTTCCAATCCGCCGGTCGCCATGATGTTGAGCTGCCTGACGACGGCCGCTCCCAGGCCCCTGACAAAACCCTGGTACACCGTTGAAGAATCGGCAAAACGATCGGCCAGGACGACGGCGCCCCGCTCGAGTGCCGGACAAATCAGGCCTTCGACATGATCGTGCCGCGCAGCCTCAAGAAGAAATAGCTCTGTCATCCCGTCGGGCTTGAGGGCAGGATCGAGCAGAATTTGGCGAACAGCCTCGGCGATCGGCGTCCCTCCGGGCTCACGCGTAACGACCACCTCCCGGCCCTGGTCCCGAAACTGCTGGGCCAGTTTTTTCATCTGGGTGCTTTTCCCCGTACCCTCACCACCCTCAAACGTGATCAATACACCATCTGACATGGGCCGAAGTATACCCGAGGCAAGGGACCACGGCAGCAACCGGCAACGCCAACGCCGACGTACAAAATCAAGGGCGCACAAAATGCCAAAACGGGCGTGCCGGGTGCGCCCTCTCTTCACCAAGCAGACCTCCCAACTGAGTCGCCGGTGCGAAGAAGGGCGACACCGGGCACCCGCGGCGGTGAGGTTGGCAATCGAGTCTCGGCCGACGCTGCAGGCCGCCGAGGTCGTTTCCCTCAAGGGCAATGCTCTCCCGATTTCGACTCTGGCGCCCTTGAGGGAAATGCACCGAGCGGGGGCGAGCGGCAGCCGTTGAACTCACGGT
>JAOZPW010000241.1 GCA_029932545.1 Thermoanaerobaculales bacterium
GAGTCAAGTTTCCAGTTTCGAGTTTCCAGTTTCGGATCAACGGCCAAGTCCCCCCCGCACCTGTGAGAGCATCAACGACTGCGATACTCTCTCTCCCTGGAGGCGCCATGAACGTCATTGTCGACATTGCCATCATTCCCATCGGGGTCGGTCTTTCCCTGTCCCGCTACGTCGCCGCCTGCGAGAAGATCTTCACCGAAGCAGGCCTCGACCCCACTCTGCACGCCAACGGCACTAACATCGAGGGGGAGTGGGACGATGTCATGGCCGCTTTAAAGCAATGCCACGAGATTTTGCACACCATGGGCGCGCCCCGAGTCGCCACCAATATGCGCCTGGGAACCAGAACCGACCGCACCCAAACCATGGACGACAAGCTGAAAGCGGTCAGGTCGAAGATAGGTTCGCGCGCTCGAACTGCTTGCTGAAGGTGACCAGGCCGATGGCCTTCGAAAGCAAGCTTTCTGATGCCATCGTCCGGCCCCTTAGCTCGCGGCCCCGTGAAAACTCGATACTTGACCTTGATACTTGATACTTGATACTCGATAGTCGACTCCGATCTCCTGCTACCATCCACTGGCCCGGTTTTGGGCTGAAGGAGTCTCCATGCGTCTAGCCACCTCTCTTCGGATCGCCACCCTCGCGGTCATGTTACTCACAACTCCACTCGAAATCCCGGCCTGTACCAACATCCTGGTGACCAAAGGCGCCTCGGTTGATGGCTCGACGATGATCACCTATGCCTGCGACGGACGCTTCCATCCCCATCTCAGGCGCGCGGACGCCGAAGACCATGAGCCGGGCGCCGAACTGGAAATCCGCGAATGGGGCGGCAAACTCCGAGGGGCTATCCCACAGGCCGAGCACAGCTATGCCGTCGTCGGTCTGATGAACGAGCATCAATTGACGATCTCAGAGACGACGACCACCGGACGGGAAGAACTCCAGAACCCCGAGGGGTTGATCCACTACTGGGATCTGATGAACCTGGCACTTAAGCGGGCACGAACGGCCCGGGAGGCAATCGAGGTCATGACCACTCTGGTCGGCGAGTACGGCTACCGCTCGACCGCCGAGAGTTTTTCAATCGCCGACCCCAACGAGGTCTGGCTGATGGAGATGATCGGCAAGGGACCCGACCGAAAAGGGGCGATCTGGGTCGCCCGTCGCATTCCCGACGGTTTCATCTCGGCCTACGCCAACGGCATCAGAATCCGGCATTTTCCGATGGACGATCCCGAAAACTGCCTCTTTGCACCGGACGTCGTCGAATTCGCCGTCGAGATGGGCTTCTGGAAGGCCGATGACACGCGCCCCTTTGATTTCGCCGAGGCCTACGACACCCCAACCGTGCAAAGTCGCCGCTACACCGCATCGCGGGTGTGGTCGATTTTCCGGAGGGCCGCACCATCCCTCGAGAGCAGCCTTGATCCCACCTACCACCGCGGTGATCCTCAGGCCAAACCCTATCCCCTGTGGATCAAGCCCGATCAAAAACTGTCGACTGCGGACGTCATGGCCCTGATGCGGGACCACTACGAGGGCACAGCCTGGGACATGACCCAGGGCGTCGACGCCGGCCCCTTCGCGACCCCCAACCGCTGGCGCCCGATGACCTGGGAGGTTGAGGGCAAGAAGCACTCATGGGAGCGCCCAATTTCGACGCAACAGACGGGCTTCTCGTTCGTCTCCCAGAGCCGATCCTGGCTGCCCGATGCAATCGGAGGCATCTACTGGTATGGCCTCGACGATACCTGGACGACCTGCTACATGCCGATGTACGCCGGTATCACGGCCTTGCCCGAGTCCTTCACCGTCGGCTCGCTCGGCGAGTTCAGTTGGGACTCCGCCTGGTGGGTCTTCAACTTCGTGGCCAACATCGCAAACCTCAAATTCTCATACATGGGGCCGGAGATCCTCGACCTCCAGCAAGAACTCGAGGGGGATTTCTTCACGATGCAACCGGTGATAGAAAAAGCCGCACTGGAGTTGATGGAAACAAATCCCGACCTGGCTCACCGGTTCCTGACCGACTACTCGGTCAACCACGCAGAAAATGTCGTCGACCGGTGGAAAGCACTGGGTGAGCACCTGATGATGAAGTACAACGACGGCTATATCAACGAAAAAGGGACCGAAGCCGAGCGCGGCTACCCCGGCACATGGCTCGAAGAAGTGGTGCGATCACGGCCTGACCAATTCAACCTGAACCAAAACCAAGAGGCGGAAACCGTTCTGCCGTACTGAAATGGCAAAGCCGGAATCAACAAGGGCGGACACTGGGGTCCGCCCCTACACTTCACTGGTTTTTTGTAGGGGCAGGTCCCTGTGCCTGCCCGGATATCTCCATGTAACTGCCATCGTCGGCTCTTCTCCTTCCCCCACGAGCTGTACAATGGCTTGATGAGCCTGACGATTGAACCCTTCACCTTTCGCCCACCCGAGTACCGCAAGGGTCTGCGTTTGGTCCTCGGTACCCTGCTCTCTGTCTTCGCCATCGGCGGTGCTGCCTTCGGTGCAGCCGTCATCTGGTTGCCGCGATCCATTAACTACGAGGTCAGCCAAGGCCAGGTCGTGATCACCAGCGGACTGGAATTTCGACCGACCCGCTGGCAGTACCCGCTCCAATCGATCACATCGGCCACGGCAGTCCGGCTGAAGCCGGGCAAACGCGTGAACGGCACGTCGCTGCCGGGCTATTGTTCAGGGCACTTTCGGTTTCCCGGAATCGGCGACTGTACACTGGCAACAACCTGCTCACCTGATGCCGTGGTCCTCCACGTCGGTGAAGGAATCCGGCCTGTCGTCATCACGCCCGGCCAACGGGAGACATTTCTCACAGCACTTACGGGGGACGGACAGTATTCCGAAACGGTCCTTTTTGACGACGAGAGCGGCGCGTGGCTTGGACTCAAGGCCATGACAGCCCTCGGCGTGGCCGTTACCCTTTTCATTCCCCTGATCTTCTTCCTCTCACCCAGCAGGTTGCGCTACCGAGTCACTCCCGGCCACGTAGAAATCGACCTGACCCTCAGCTCCAAGAGATTCAGCGTGTCGAACTGCATCGCCAGACTCTACGACCCGGAGACCTCGTCAAAAGTGATCGGATCATCAATGCCCGGATACCACTCAGGCAGGTTTTCCTTGGACGGCATGGCCACCCGCGTCTATGCGACCCGCCTGACCGAGGGAGTCCTGATCGAAAGCCCCGACCTCCGGCTGTTCCTTAATCCTGAAGACCCGCACGCGTTTCTTGAGGCCCTGAGAGCCCTGGGGAACATGGAGATTGAGTGATACAGACCAGGAGAGGAAGAGCGAGCCACTCTTACCCGAGCCCGAGCTCGTTATCGTTATCGTTCCCGATGTAATTCTTCCCAACCGGGCCTCGAGAGGATGCCTCATTCTGCTCGCATGCAGGTCACTCCAATGCCCGCCTAAGGGGCTCATACTGAGGGATTGCAATCTTGCCTTCTCATTGTAGCGATGATGATATCGCCGGTAGAATCTTTGCCCTGTAGAAACTCGGGAACGGGAACGGGCTCGGGCTCGGGCTCGGGAAAACACAGCGGAATTCGATCGCCGGCAGATCTTCCAAATACGGTGCATTGTGTGGCTCCTACTCAGCTCCGCGGAGTCACCCAACGGTTGTAGACCACCAGCGAAACCGCCGTCGTCCCTGCAAGCGCCGCAAACAGGACCCACATCAGATCGGGGCGGTTGACGCCTTGCGGTCCAAAATGCTGATAGGCCAGGCCGGAAAGCAGCCCGCCGAAGAGATTGCCAAGGGCAACGCACCAGTAGAAATAGCCCATGTACATGCCGACCTTCTCAGGCGGTGCAATGCGCCCTGCGTACTCTTTCGACCGCGGGCTGGCCATCATTTCGCCGACCGAGAAGACCAGAATGGCAGCGACGACAACCCACCCGCTCATCCCGACAAGGTAGAGACCGAAGCTGGCGATCGTGACGCACACGCCCGCGATGATGCTCGTCAGAGGCGAGATCTTCCTCAGGAAGAAGGAAATCAAGATCTGAAAACAGATGATACCGAAAGCGTTAAGGTTGATCAGATGTTCGGGCTTGACCTGGCCGTGCTCCAGTACAGCCCGTGACCAGTTGGTGGTGTCGAATCCAAGATTTTGGGCGACGCCGGTAATCCAACCGGAGACTGGTCCGAATGTCGCGATCAAATCCGAGGTGTCGACGTAGTCTCGGATGTACTCCGGCAGGGTCATGAAGATCTGATTGAAGGAGACCCAGAATCCGGCCATCAACAGCAGAAACAGCAGATAACGCCCCTCACCGATTGCCATCGGTTGCAGGAACCAGGAACGGTCCCCATGTGTTTTCTGCCCCGGCCGCAGCAAGACATCCAGGATCAGATTCCCGGCGAGCCACCCGGCCGCAACCATTCCCACCAGCGAAAAGCTCCACCACTTGGAACCCATGACCAGAACAACCAGCAGACCGGTGACGAGGATGAAGAACCGCAGATTGCCGACGACCCCGACCATGCCCTTGAAGACCTCACCCAGGGAACGTTGACTTTCAGCCTCGGCGTCCCTCGGGGGCTCCTTGTAGAGCAGCATGCAGACGATCGACATGACGACAATCCATCCAGCCGAGGCGTAGAAGACCAGATTCCAACTCCAGCCGCGCACGACACCCGCCACGATCGGTCCGATGAAACCACCGATGTTGACCATCATGTAGAAGATGCCGAAACCCATCGAGCCGTTCTCCTCGTTGGTCGACTTCGCCACCGTGGAGATCACCACCGGCTTGAACATTCCATGGCCCACAGCAACCAGAAAATAGGCGCCGAGAAAGGGCCAGAATCCTCTGGGTAACGACAGCAGCAAATAGGACGGCGCCATGACCACCGCCGACGCCAGGAACATCAGCTTGTAGCCATACCGGTCAGCCAACGCCCCGAACACCGCCGGGAAGAGATAGAGGAAGAAGGTGGCCAGACCCTGGATCACGCCACGGTCGGCCGAGGAAAAACCAAGGCCTCCATCCGCCACCGATCCCGTCAGATAGAGCGTGGAAACGGCGTAGAAACCGTACCAACCCATTCGTTCGAAGATTTCCATTGAGTTGGCAGCCCAGAAGGCACGCGGAAATTGACGAAGCACACCGGGCTTTGCAGTCATGTTGGCTATCCTCGGGGAGCAGAGACCTTGTGTCAATGCAATTCCCGGCCGGCCCTGGGAGGGCAGGCCGGGAATTGTAGGAGGGGGTTGAGAAAAAAGACCGACGTGATTACAATGTGATTACGTGGAGGCATGATGGCTCAGCTAATACAGATCGGGAATTCTCGAGGCATTCGAATTCCTAAACCACTGATCGAAGGCGCCGACCTCGAAGGCTGTGAACTCGAGTTGAGAATCGTTCCCGAGGGTCTGCTCGTGACACCGGCAACGAAAGATCGGCACGGCTGGAAGGCTGCATTCGACCTCATGCACAAACGCGGCGACGATGCCATGGTGATGGCGGCCGAACCGTTGACCGCGTTCGATCACGAGGACTGGGAATGGTGAAACGCTTTGACGTCCACCTTGTGCAGTTGGAACCGACTCGAGGGTCGGAGATCCGCAAGACCCGACCCTGCATCATCATTTCGCCTGACGAGATGCACGGTCTTCGAACGGTGATCATCGCTCCGATGACCACCAAGGGGAGAACCTACCCCAGCCGCGTACCGGTAAAATTCCAAGGGGAAAACGGCTTCATCGTGCTCGACCAAATTCGAACCGTTGATCAAGAACGACTGGTCAAGAAACTCGGCCGAATCAGTGATCCTACCGGTGCAGCCGTTCTCTCCGTTCTGCAGGAGATGTTTTCGCTCTGAGCATCCCCCCGGCGCGAAGCGCCAATCGCAATGAGCGTGGTCGGATTGGCCCTCACCACCGTTGGCCAGACCGAGAACACCAGGGGCCAATACGATCCGCGTTCATTGCGCCCGGGGGCGCGTCAAAACTCTGTCGAGACAATAGACGTTTTGCCGCTGATCTGATCCTTGACACCAACGAAGACCGTCTGCTGACCACCTTCGA
>JAOZPW010000029.1 GCA_029932545.1 Thermoanaerobaculales bacterium
TCGATGAATGCCGCCGGCCCGCTGGATATCAATGCATTCATGGCTGACGCCCTGAACGGACTCGGGGTTCTGGAACTCAAGGACAGGGTGCGCCACCTCTCTGCGGTGTTGCGGCACCACCTCGACTCGGACTACTCAGTCGCCATTGCCCACATTCTGCGCGCCCTGCCTCCGCCCTTGGCAAACGCAAGGACCGTCACATCAGGCTTCGTCATCTGGCCCTTGTGTCAGTTCGTCGAAGATCACGGCGTTGATGACCCCGACATCTCACTGCCCGCACTGTACGAACTGACCCGTCGTTTCAGCGCCGAGTTTGCCATCCGCCCGTTCCTGCTCGAGTATCCCGATCACACCTTGGCGCTCCTGGAGGACTGGGCCGATGACCAGGATCAGCACGTACGACGCCTGGTCAGTGAAGGCAGCCGGCCGCGCCTCCCGTGGGGCAGGCGCCTGCATTTCCTGGTCAAGGACCCCTCCCCCCTCCTGCCCCTCTTGGAAAAGCTGCGGAATGACCCAGAGGAATACGTCAGACGCTCGGTGGCCAACAATCTCAACGACATCGCCAAGGACAACCCCGACGTGGTGGTGAATCTCTGCAGACGTTGGCTGAAGGGTGCCTCGAACGACCGAAAGCGCCTGGTCCGCCACGCTTTGAGAAGCCTGATCAAACAGGGCCACGCAGGGGCACTCGAACTGCTCGGCTTCGGCCCTCCGGAGGTTGAGGTCATCAGCTTCACCGGACCGAAACGCGCCATGATCGGCACCACAGCACAGCTCGAACTCAGCCTGCGAAGCACCTGCAATCAGCAGCAGAATCTGGTGATCGACTACGCGCTCCATTCTCCGGGCGCCAACGGCAGGAGCAACCGCAAGGTCTTCAAGTGGCGCACGACCAAGGTCGAAGCCGGAGCGGAACTGAAGATTCGGCACACCCACTCGTTCCGTCCGGTCTCAACACGGCCTACGCGACCTGGCGCCTACCTTTTTGAGCTTCTGATCAACGGGCAGAGTCTCGGCCGGCACGGATTGACACTTGGCAAGAGTACGGTAATGTCCCCTAGAGGCCCGATGCCAGGAAATCCTTGACCAGAGTGAGAATCTCCTCCCCCATATCCTCGAGTACGTAGTGCCCGGCCTCGGGGAAGGAATGCACCTCAGCGTGGGGCCAGATGCGTTCGAACTGCTCTCGGAAATGATGGTCGAAGACGAAGTCTTTCTCGCCCCAGCAGATGAGAATAGGATGATCCGCAAAGGCCTCGAGACCCGCTGCGGTTTCGGTGATCGTCTGATAGCCGGGGTCTGAGGGCCCCAGCGGGATGTCCTGCACGAAGCGCGCAGTGGCTATCCGGTCGGCCCAGGAATCGTAGGGTGCACAGTAGGCATCTCTGACAGCCTTCGGGAGTTTCTTGGTCGTCACCGCCGCTGATGTCGCACCCCTGGCGAAAAGATTAAAACCACGAACCAGAAAAACACCCAACGGTGTGTCCCTGACCAGTCGCAGCTGCCACGGAACGGCCTTGCCTTCGGGCAGGTGAAAGGCGCCCGTGTTGAGAATCACCAGTCGACGAATCCGCTCAGGATGCCGCACGGCCCATCCCAAACCAATCAGTCCGCCCCAGTCGTGAACGATCAAATCGATGGGACCCTGATCGATCGTCTCCATCAAGCGGTCGAGATCCTCGATGCGCCGGTCGAGCCGATAGGGATAGACATCATCGCCCGGTTTGTCCGACAAGCCGCAACCGATATGATCCGGCACGATGCATCTGTGGTCCTGACGCAGGCCCAACACCAGATTCCGGTAATAAAAGGACCAGGTCGGGTTGCCGTGCACCATCAAGACCGGACGGCCTTCGCCCTCGTCGAGGTAGTGCATCTGGATACCCTCGAGGTCCAGGTACTTCCCTTCAAAGGGATAGAGATCGTGAGGAATGGGCTGCATCGTTTCTACCAGAGGATTTCGGCCATCGTGCAGTTGAGACCTGAACCGATGCCCAACAGGGCGATGCGGTGCCCGGACTCGAGCCTGCCGGCTTGATCGAGCTTGGACAAGACGATCGGAACACCCGCCGGCCCAATATTGCCGAAGTCAGGGTAAAGCCTGAAAATCTTGCCAAGGTCCAATCCGAGAAGGCCGGCCAATCCCTCAGTGTGAGCTTTGCTGACCTGATGCAAGACGAAATGGTCGAAATCCTCAGGCGCCCAACCAAACATCCCAGCCGCTTCCCTCCAGGTCCCTGCCGCCAACTCCATACCGCCAACCATCAGACCCCTGGTGTCGGTCTCCATGTGGTCGATGGTGCCGCGGCACAGACGGCTATGTTGGGTGGCTGCCCGATTAAGACCACCGAGAAAACGGTGGCTGGTGGTTGATTGATCGGCTCGACCAAGGACCATCGCCGTCGCGCCCGACCCCAGGGTCAGACTGGCGAAATTCGCCCTGAAGGTGGCCTCATCGGTCGCATCGTCAAGCAACCGCTCGATGGTCTTCTCCGTGATCATCTCGCTGGTTTCCGCATCAACGACAATTCCGTAGTCGATCTGGCCACGCTCGATCATGTTGCCGACCATGTCCATACCATTGACGAACCCAAGGCAGGCGTTGCCGATGTCGAAGTTCATGCAGGTCGAAGGCAAGCCGAGGTTGCCGTGGACCAGGCAGGCGGTCGAAGGTTCGAGGTAGTCCCGGCAGACCGAGGTGTTGACCAGGATGCCGAGAGCGTTCTTGTCGATACCCGCTTTTTCGATCGCCAGCCGCCCAGCTTCGGTTGCCGGCTCGCTGGGGGGAACACCCTCGTCCCAGAAACGGCGCTCCATAATGCCCGATAGATCCCTGAGCAGATCGGGCCGCATGCCTAGTCTTTTCATGGTCGGCGCCAACCTCTGTTCCATACTCTCACTGGTTACCGTATGGGGCGCGTCAACGTGCGTCACGCTGAGAATTGAGACATTATCAAAACGCATATTCTTCCCTGCCGGGACGTCAGGAACGCCCCTGATGACTTCGGCACCCTGAGGCACACATCGGCCGAGAGACTAACACCGCCTTCCTGAGACTGAAAGTCACTCTGCGGCGTGAATGAGTCACGACCCGTCAAACATCTCTCCAGTGTATGATTCACAACGATATGGAGGCCAATATGAAGATTCGATCCATCACAATGGCGGCGCTCGTAATGTGCTGTGTGGGAACCAACCCGATTAACGCCCAGCAGGGATCCGGTGGAACGCCCTCCCAGCAGAGTGTGTATCGGGATTTGGCGGCATGGCGTCATGCCGAGGCCAGGGAGATACTGGAGGAGCAGAAAGCAACCGCCGGGAAATCGGCAGGCTCACATATTGCGTGGGCCGTCATGCTGGCCCAGGAACGGAAGCTCGACCAGGCAGTCCAGCAACTGAGCAAAGCAACCCGCCAGGACAAATCAGACCCCGCTGCCGCCTACTTCCTCGGTGAGGTGCAATCCTGGAAAAAACAAAATGCCTCTGCCACCAAGGCCTGGAGGCAGGCCAGAGACAGGGCCAGGGCAATCTTGAAGGAAGACAAGAGGAACGGGTGGGCCATGTACTGGCAAGGGGCTGCCCTGATCAGGCTTCGTGAATACGCAAAGGCCGAAGCTCAGCTGAAAAAGGCCCTCAAGAAAGGTGCCGACCGGGCTATGGGTGAATACCAACTGGGATTGGCGCAGATGTATCAGAAGAAGTGGGAGCCGGCCCGAGCAGCCTTCAACCGGTGCCTCAGAGCGGACTCAGGCTTTTCTCACGCCTACTATTACCGGGGCCGGGTCTGGCAGGAGCTCGGCAAGACAGAAAAGATGCTTTTGGACATGGACCGGTTCCTCAAACTGGCGCCCGATGCCAGGGAGGCCAACGCCGCCAAGTCGATTTTGAGAGCGGGGGGTTAGTTGCTATCAGCTGTCAGCTCTCAGCTCTCTGCTTGCGCTTGCTATGCCATCGATTCGATTGCTTCTCAGGGGCCGTTACCCCAAGCGTACTGATCGAGAATTCTGTCCGACTGAGAGCTGACAGCTGACGGCTGACAGCTTTTTTGATTCCGGCTCCACCGGGACAAAATTACTTCGCTTTGACCCATTCGTAGACTCGGTCCCGCCCTTTTGCGGTCTTTCGGTACCAGATCATCTTCGAACTCCCGACAAACTCAACCTCATAGACCGACTCTCGCCCATTGAGGACAACCTCAAGCATCGAATTGCTCTCGAATCGGTAGGTTCCCTCCTCGATCCCGTCAAGGGTGATAATCCGGTCCGAAAAATCGTAGACTTTGTCTCCGGGAAAAGACATTTCAATCTTCTGCCACTCGCCGGCGATCCGCATGTTGGAGTTCTGAAGAGCCTTCAGTCGTTCGCACCCGACCGTCACAGCCACCAGTGCGACCAGAACCAACATCATTCTCTTATGTTTCATCATTCCTCCAAATCTCCCCACAAGTCTAATGCAAACCGTTTACAAAACTACCCGGGATGGCGGACTGCTACCGATAAATCCATGGTCTAGTTTTGAACCGCAAAGACGCAAAGAGGAGAAAATAGCCACAAAAAGGCACGAAGAGAAACACGATTAAGGTTGAGCAGTTGATCATATTTCTTTATAAAGAAATAGGTTAACTACTTTTCGCCCCCTTTTTTGTGCTTTTTCGTGCCTCTTTGTGGCTAATCTCCTTGTGGCTTTTTGCATGAGCCCACGCTGACAGCGACCGTCCCTAATCCCAGATCGCGACCTCGAAACGGCCAGATGAATCGGCAGCTCCCCGATACATGCCCTCGGTATTGAACTGCAAAGCGATGGCGCCATCCCACCCGACCGCAATCAAACCACCATCACCGGGCTGCAGAACATCACCAATGACACGCTGCGCGGCCTCGGCAAGCGTCGCCCCTTGGTACTCCATGATTGCACTGACCCGCGATGCCACGGTGTTGCGGATGAACTGCTCACCGTGACCTGTACAGGAGATTGCCGCCGTAGCATCGTCGGCATAGGTCCCCGCACCGATGACCGGCACGTCTCCAACCCGACCGAACCGTTTATTGGTCATGCCTCCGGTCGATGTCGCAGCCGCGAGGTGGCCGTTGCGGTCGAGAGCGACGCAACCCACCGTGCCGTGTTTCTCGGTGTCGCTTTCACGGTCAGCCTCCCGTTCCAGGACTTTCTGCAGGCTGTCCCACCGCCGCTGGTTGAAGAAATACTCCGGCTCAACCTTCTCGAGTCCCATCTTCTCGGCAAAAACCTCGGCCCCGGCGCCGGTGAAAAAGACGTGGGGACTGGCCTCCATCACAGCTCGCGCCAGAGTGATCGGGTTCTTCACCGTCGTAACGCCGGTCACCGATCCACATCCACGAGTGGCCCCGTCCATGATTGCCGCATCCAGTTCGTTCCTACCCTCGTGGGTGAACACCGCCCCCTTTCCGGCATTGAACAGCTCATCATCCTCCAGACGGCGCACCACCTGTTCAACGACATCGAGGCTGGTCGCACCCTGCTCAAGAAGTCCGTGACCAAACCTCAGCGCATCTTCCAGTGCCTTGCGATAGGCCTTTTCGAGCTCGGGATCCATCTCGCGGTCGATGGTCCCGGCCCCACCGTGGATCGCGATGGCAAAGTCAACCGGATCCACCACGACTTCTTCCGGTTGCTCTCCACATCCCATGAACCCACTCAAAAAGAGACACAGCACCACGAACATCAAACGCTTCATTCGGTCCTCCCCGGCATTCAATATCCAGAAGAGTGTAACCCGGAGCCTCGGTCCTGATTAAAAAATCCGGACCGCTCAGTTAGCCCCAATACTGTTCAGTTAACGGTGCAGCCGGGACGGCCGCACCCACAACAACACCTCGCACATTGTGGAGGCAGGCGTCCCGCCTGCCTCAGACACCCTAAACTAAACAGTATTGCAGTTAGCCCGCCCTTCTCACCAGTTTTCGTCGCAGAAAAACGGCACCAAAATGGTGCCAGGGACATGGAACTAGTGTTCTCCAACCCCGGCGTTGACATTCGATGTTGGACGTTGAGCATTCGACGTTCTACACTCCCTCGCCCGGAGGACATCGATGTACGAAGCGGAACGAGAATTTGCCCTCAATGTTGCCGCCCAGGCTTCCCGTTTGGCCCGGCGCGTCCAAAAAGAAATCGTCGCCAATTCCGACGCGCTGACCAAGGGGGACCGATCCCCAGTGACAATGGCCGACCTGGCAATCCAAGCCGTTGTCAGCCGAAGGTTAACCGACACCTTCCCTTCGGATCACCTCTTGGCCGAAGAGGACGCCGGAGAGCTCAAGGACTCGCCGGAGATGGCGGCCAAGGTCCTCAATCTCTCCCGCCAGGCTGTCCCTGATTTTGACGCCCAGTCCCTGGCCGCATCCCTCGACCGGGGCGATTACCACGGAGGTGGAGACGACCGCTACTGGGTTCTGGACCCTGTTGACGGTACCAAGGGTTTCTTGCGCGGCCAGCATTATGCGGTCGCCTTGGCGTTGGTCGATCACGGCCAAGTGGTCGTCGGCGTACTGGGTTGTCCCAACCTCGAAGTCGAACCCGGCAACCCGGAGGCAGGCATCGGCTGTCTCTTTATCGCCGTCCGCGGTCAAGGGACCGCCGTCCGTGGAGTCGACGGCATTGACGAAAAGGAAATTCACACCGACCGGAGCACAGACCCGTCTCTGGCAGTGATGTGCGAATCCGTCGAGTCCGCCCATGCGGCGCACTCCGTACACGGCGCGATCGCCACGGCCCTGGGTGTGACCGCCGAACCCTACCGCATTGACTCCCAGTGCAAGTACGCCATCGTCGGTCGCGGCGAGGCATCAATCTACCTCCGTCTCCCCAGCGCCAAGGGCTACCGCGAAAAGGTCTGGGACCATGCCGCCGGGGCGCTGGTGATCGAAGAGGCCGGAGGGTGTGTGACCGACCTCGACGGCAATCCCCTTGACCTGACATCGGGACGCTTCCTCGGCAACCAACGCGGCATCATCGCCACCAACGGGAACTTTCATGAGGCGGTATTGGAGGCTGCCAGAGAAGTCCGGTCTCAGGATACTGCCGGACAGAGGCCATCAACGTAACCGAGAATGCCGGCATGACCGAGGCCTCTGACCTGCAGTATCCTGAAGTGCGCTTCGCGCGGAAAAGAAAAAAGAGGCGACAGCAATGTGCGAAACGCTCGCATTCGCGAAGCGAATCATGCAAAACGCCCGACGTTTTGCCCAGCCACAGCGCCTCAGGGCAGCACCGACCCTGAGAACTCAAACTTGACCGCGCGCTTCCCGGTGGCGCAGGCCATGCACGCCGGCTTCCCCTTGAGGACCTTGTCCTGGAACCAGTCGACCGGCAGGTAATAGAGCTCGTCAACACCCAACTCGTGCCGAACTTCTTCAATGTCCGAATTGAACCGGGCGCCGATCAGCTCGCTTTGAGTCGGCGTGTTGATCCCCTGGAAACATGAGTCGATTACCATCGGCCACAGGGTACCGAAAGCGATCGATTTGGCTCCGGCTGCCCGCAGCGCGTTGACCACGCGTTTGGCATTGGTCCCGCGAACGACACTGTCGTCAATGATGAAGAGGTTCTTGCCCTCGACTGATTTGGCGTCAACCCGAAAATCCAGCATCGCCGCCTCATCCCTCGCCGCCTGGGTCTCTTCCATGAAGATCCGCCCGCCATATCGGTACTTGGAAACAGGCGTGGCATAACCGATGGCCGAGGCATCAAACTCCGCTTCGAGTTTCTGGGCAAAAGCTTCGGCGCCGGGAATTGGAGAGTGAGGAATCGGGACAACCAGATCAGTCTGGGCCACCACTTCCGGTGCGGTCTCGAGGAGATACAGCGCCAATGCCCTGCCCGCACGCCAACGGTGGGAACGGATGGAGTCCCCCATCATCTTGCTCTCGACGTCGGCGAAGTAGATCAATTCAAAGGCACACGGCCTGGGATCGCGGGCCACCAACTCTCGTTGATCGATTTCCAAATTCCGTCCGATGTGAAGAGCCCGCCCGGGCGCCACCTCTTCAACAACGCGGTAACCATTCTGTTCGAGGGCCAGGGTCTCCGACGTAACCATGACCGCCGACCCCGCTCCGTTCTCCCGAACGCCCAGCACCATCGGCCGGAATCCGTGGGGGTCCCGAAAGGCGTAGAGCGCATCCGGCGTGGCCACAACGACCGAGTAGGCGCCGGTGACCCGGACCTGGACCTCGGCGATGGCCTTGAACATCATCTCCCGTTCATCACCCTTGGGGTCTGCGGACCTGAAATGCTCGAACCAAAGTGCCAGAACCCTCAGCAATGGCTCGGCATCACACTTTGCCGCCAGGGCCTGACCCCGATCTTCCAATTCGGCAGCGATCTGGGGAACATTGGTGATATGGCCGTTATGTGCCAAGGCGATCGATCCGAAAGCATCGAAGAACGGCTGCGCATTGAGGATGCCACCGGAACCGAAGGTCTTGTAGCGGGTGTGGGCCAGACCGATATCACCGTCGATCTCACCCAACGGCTTGAAGATATCATCCGCCAGCCCCTCGCCTTTCTCCAGCGAGAAGGACCTTCGAGCGGGATCCCACACGAACAGCCCGGCGTAGGCGGGACCACGATGCTGCAAGAAGTGAGCGCCATTTCCAAGATCCTGTATCACCGGACGCCCATCTGACCTGATAACACCGACAATGCCACACATACACCCGCCCCCCAAAAGAGGGCATATCATAACCCAACCGAGCGAAGCCGGAACCGAAAGTAGAAAGGTACGCCTTGAACGCGAGCCAGAGCCCGTGCCCGTGCCCGTTACCGTTCCCGATGTCTGTTCGTCGGGGCTTTTCGGTTTCCTGGAACGGGAATTATTAAAGGCCCGAGAACAGTGACCGCCTCTTGCGTATCCACCAGTCCTGAGATACCATCCGCAGCCCGGTGTGGGGCCGTAGCTCAGTTGGGAGAGCGCAGCGTTCGCAATGCTGAGGTCGAGGGTTCGATCCCCTTCGGCTCCACCATTTTCCTTTCGCAACATATTGCGAAAGGAAAATGCCGCGCCGAAGCCGGAGGCGAAGGCGGGCCCCGACGCTACCGAGTTTCGAAGCTACGGCTCGGCACAGCCTTCCGTGCTTCTGGGGACCTCAGTGTCTTACTTCTACGTCGACATCCTGGCCAGCGAGGTTGATCCTGAATGCTGTTGCAAAAATTATAAAACTTTTAAGTATATCATTCTCTGTCAACTTATGATAGGATTAAGCCGAATTGATAACAGCTGGCTCCGCCTTGCCCCGTCCCGGGACAGTTTGGATCACAATGGATCCTCGGGGAATCTATCCCCTGGAGCTTCCGTGAAGCACCTCCCGCCGATCCTCGTGATCGACGACAACCAACACGACAGGGACCTGCTGTCCCTGGTGATCAAGGGCGCCTTCGGGGATGTGGCCATCGACATGGCCGACGACGCGGCGTCGATGACCCGAGCATTGACCGATCGGCCCTACGGCCTGGTGATGATTGAATTCGCCCTCCCCTGGATTTCCGGGGAGCAACTGATGGACCTGTTGCGGGAAAAATTGCCCGAGGCCGCGGTCGTCGTGGTCACCGGTGGCAATGATCCTGAAGTCGCCCCTTTGGCCCTCCGGTTCGGCGCAGACGGTTTCATTACCAAAGATCCGCAAGGTCTGTCGACGGTCGAAGAGGTGATACGAACGGCGCTTTATTGGTCGAGGCGTCGGCGGACCAAGGAGGACACGGCATCGCGTCGAATCGTCGACGGCTTGCCGGTCGGGGTCTTCGTGGCAGATGGCCGGGGCGTTATTCTCGACACCAACCCATCCCTTGCCACGATGCTGGGGTACCAGCGACCTGCCGACCTTGCACACCGACCAATTCAGCATTTCCTCGTGGACCCGGCAGCTGTTCAGGGGTTCGAGGCAGCCATCGCCGCGGGGTCTCCGGTCGTTGAACTCGAGGTCGAATTGCACCGGCGGGACGGCACGACCCTCTGGGCCCGTCTTCGAATGCGGCCTGCGCCGGCCGCCAAAGGCATGCCGGCCCGTCTCAACGGTCTGGTGGAGGACATCAGCGATTACCGCCGGGCGTTGGGCGAATTGGAACATCGATCCCACGATCTGGATCAATCAGCCAAAGACCTTGAAGAGTTGGCCTATGTCGTCTCCCACGATCTGCAACAGCCGCTCGGCGTACTTGCCCGAGCCCTGGATCAGATCGGTGCCGAGAACGGCGGCGCCTCCCCTGTCTCGCTGTCGCAGGCACGTCGGGGCGCAGCAGCGCTGGAGCGGATGTTGGGCTCGGTCCTCCGGCTGACCCGGCTGGAACGGCAGGATCTCGAACTTGGACAGGTCGACCTCGAGCGAGTGGTCGAACGTGTCCTGGACCTCCTCGAGGCCGAAATTGAAGCCTCGGCGGCCGCAATCTCCGTCGAAGCGCTGCCGACGATCGTCGCCGACGAGGGCCAGATGGAACAGCTCTTCCAGAATCTGATTTCCAATGCGATCAAGTATTCAGGCGACACTGAGCCCAAGATACGAATCAGCGCCACCGAAAGCCCTCAGGAATGGCGCCTGACGGTCTCCGACAGCGGAATCGGCATCGACCCCGCCGCGACAGACCGCGTCTTCAAGATGTTCCAGAGACTTCACACACAAGAAGAAATTCCAGGGTCCGGCATCGGCTTGGCCGTGTGCCGCCGGATCGCCACCCGCCACGGGGGCAGGATCTGGGTCGAGAGTCGACCGAATGACGGATCTGCTTTCCATATCACCATCCCCCGCGAGGAGAGTCACCAACCATGAAAAAACCCATTGTGCCCGAAGTAACGCTGCTGCTGATCGAGGACAGTCCCGATGATGCGGCGATTGTTCGAGACATTCTCGGAGAATCTACGAGATTCAACGGAACCATCGAACACTGCAGTCGGCTCTCAGAGGGGATTGCCAGGATGGCCGAAGGCGACATCGACGTCGTACTTCTCGATTTCTCCCTGCCCGACAGCTTCGGCATCGACACCTTCAGACTCCTGCATAGTGCCCAACCCGAAATTCCGGTGATCGTGCTTACCAGTCTCGACGATGACGAACTCGCGATTCAGGCAGTCTCTGAGGGCGCCCAGGACTACCTGGTCAAGAAAGAACTGGAGCACCGTCTGCTGACCCGGTCTATCCGCTATGCGATCGAGCGTAACCGCGCCGAGCAGCAACTGCTCCACAATGCCTTTCACGACACGCTGACCGGGCTACCCAATCGCGCCCTGTTCGGCGACCGTTTGGACATGGCCCTGGCTGGAGCTCGGCGCCAACCTGCGGGCCGGTTCGCCGTACTTTTTTTCGATCTGGATCGTTTCAAAAATATCAACGACAGCCTGGGGCACAGCGTCGGTGATCAACTGCTCGTAGCACTGGCCCGTCGTCTGGAGACCATCGTACGCCCCGGCGATTCAGTCGCACGAATCGGTGGTGATGAATTCGCCATTCTGGTCAACGATATGAAGGACGTCAGCCATGCCATCCAGGTGGCCGAGAGGATCCTCGCAGGCTTCGAGGCCCCGTTTACGATCGAGGCAAACGAGGTCTTCATCAGTGCCTCAATCGGCATTGCCGTTCATGACATCAACACGACCGACCCGGATGCGATGCTCAGGGACGCCGACATCGCCATGTACCGGGCCAAGGCTGCCGGAAAGGGCCGATACGAGATCTTCGATCCGCAAATGCACGCCTCGGCGGTTGCACTCTTGAGAATCGAGACCGACCTCCGCCGGGCCGTGGACCGTCAAGAATTTGTCATGCACTATCAACCAATCGTCACGCTGAAGGACCGGAAGATCAAGGGTTTCGAGGGCCTGGTCCGTTGGCAGCATCCCAAAAAGGGACTGATTGCACCCGCAAATTTCATCACTGTCGCTGAAGAAACAGGACTGATCATTCCCCTGGGATGGTGGGTAATGGAGCAGAGCTGCCGCCAGATTCGGGAGTGGCAGTTAAGATTCCCGATGAACCCGTCAATTTTTATTTCAGTCAACATCTCCGGTCGGCTCTTCGTCGACAACAACGTGGTCGAGGGCATCCTGGATATCCTGGGCCGGACCGGGCTCCCCCCGGAGAGTCTCCGCCTCGAAGTCACCGAGAACGTCATTCTCGAGCACAGCGAGGCCGTGATGACCAAGATGCGACAACTGAGGGCCATGGGCGTGCAACTGAGTATCGATGATTTCGGCACCGGCTATTCGTCACTCAGTTACCTCCAGCGATTCCAGTACGACACGCTCAAGATTGACCGTTCGTTCATCTCCGGGCCGGAGACCGGAGCGGATTCGCAGGCAATCGTCGAGACAATCCTGTCCCTGGCTTCTACCCTGGGCATCGGCGTCATCGCCGAGGGCATCGAGACCGCCGAACAGATGATCAAACTGCGGGATCTGGACTGCCCCCAGGGCCAGGGTTTCTGGTTCGCCAGGCCGCTCAATCCCGTGATGGTCGAAGAACTGCTCGGAGGCGACGACACCACCAGAATCAGCGCCAGGATGGTTACGAACTAGCTGTCAGCTGTCAGCTATTAGCTATCAGTTCAGGCGCTTGCAAAAATTCAGAGAGACCACATTCGAAAAGAGGAACCGTTGTGGTAGCGTGCTTCCAGCATGCGTAAAGTTGTTGTTTTTCAACATTGTGGTTGCGATGGAAATCGCAGGCAAGATGCCTACGATACAATAGGCCCTGATATCGCGAATTTTGCAAGAGGCTCAGGTTATCGATGGTGGGCCTCGCCGTCGTCACCATCGCCCTTGCAGCCCTCGCCGCCCTGTAGTCTTCATCCTTCACCCTGATACCATCGTGGTGAGCATTCTATTGGAAGAAATAAAGGAGATCCCCATGAAACGCCTCATCCCAGCCCTAAGTCTGACACTGATCATCATCGGCGGCGCAGCCGCCTCATTGGCTGCCTCCGAGGCCGCCACCTGCTGCTTTACCAACACACGTTTTTCCGGCCAATGCACGGTGACACTTGGCGCTGAAGAAACTTGCGCAGACATCCTGTCGTACCTCAACAACCAGAACAGCGTCGGAAAAGCCTACTGTGGTAACACGATAATTCGGGGTGGCTGGGCTTCAGTGACGTGCGAAGAGAAGAAGGCTGGAAGGCTGGGAAGCCGGGACGCTGGGAAGCCAGGATGCCAGGACGCCAGGACACAAAACAGGAGCGCGGGTATCGAAACCGCTCGGTGACGATGAAAATGTGGGGAAAACCGATGAAAAAAGTTCTGATTCTGTTTGTTGCCTTGACCCTTCTGACCGCCGGAGCGCCGGCAATTGCCGCTGAAGACTCCCAGGCGGACCAACCGGTTCCGCAGCGCTACCGAGGCCGGATGGCCGCCATGTCCGGTCCTTCGTCCGGGGCGACAGCCTTCCTGATCTTTCATGTCGACCGCTTCGCCACCGACGCAGAGGTTCAGGTTCTGGCCGAAACCCTGGGCGAACAGGGCGAAGAGGCCCTGCTTAAAGCCGTTTCGGCCACCGAGGTAGCCGGTTGGCTGAAGGTCGGCGACGGGCTGCGCTACCACTTGCGGGTCATCCGAACCATGGAAACACCCCAAGGCCGGATGCTGATCGGCATCACCGACCGCCCAATCCAATTTGGGGAGATCGCCCGCAGCAGGCGTTCCGCCCAGTACACCTTCGGTTGGGTGCAGATCCTGTTCGACGAGGACGGCAAGGGCGAAGGCAACATGATCCCCACCGCAAAGATCAACTTCAACGAGGATGGTGTTCTGGAGGTCGAGAGCTTCCACACCCAGCCCTACAGAATTCTCAAGGTCCTCCCCGAGAAGATCAAAGGGCAGTAAGAAGACAATTTAACGCAGAGGCGCAGAGACGCAGAGGACAACAATGAGTCCGCCGGAAAATTGAACCACAAAGACACAAAGAGCACTAAGGGGTTTTATTAAAAATACTTTCTTTGTGGTCTTCGTGTCTTCGTGTCTTCGTGACTTTAATAATTTCTTGCAACGGCCCGACGTCACGATGCGGGGCGGGAGCCCCGCGCTCCCACTTCAGGATCTAAGGGTGTCGTTTATGGAGCGCGGGGTAGGAACCGGCACCAGGCCGAAGGCCTGCCACGGCGGAGCCGTGGGGACTCCGAAGGAGTCCTGTGCGGGCGCTGCCCCGCAATGCCGGCCCTTTCGGCCTCTTTGACCTCTTTGACCCCTTCGACCCATCCACTCTTGAACTCTTCTCCCCCTCTGCGCCTCTGCGTCTCTGCGTTTTTTTCTTCTTGTTCTATCCCAACCCCAGGGCCTTGGCGAGGTCGGTCATGGCGGTGGGCAGGGGATCGTTGCCTTTGAGGTGGTCCTCGGGACCGGCCACCGGTGGAAAAAGCCTGCGATATCGGCCAATGATTCGGTTGAAGGCGCAGCCCGAGTCCGGCACGCGGCGGGGGTCGGTATTGCCCGGGATGTTGGCGCTTGCCACCGGGCATACGAGGCATTCGTCGATGAAATCGCAGTCCCAGCACCGCCCGTAGCTGCTATACCGTTCCCGGCGCAAACCCGGCCATTCCGGCCGTTCGATCCACTCCCGAAGCACAGAACCGGCCTGGGTTCCCCCAACCTCCTGCGCCAACAGCAATGGGCACCCGTTGACGCTGCCGTCAACACCGACGGCCTGTGTTTCAGGGGCATTGACCCTGCACACCGGCCGATCGTGCCTGGCTTCGGGCGGGTTGGCCGGCCTCCGGAATACCTCCAGTGGGATGGCCCCCGTGCGTTGGTAATGCTCCAGACAGAGGTCAAAAACCTCGCCCATCTGCCGCTCCAACTCCGCGTCAGCCTCCCTCCCCCATCCTTCGTCGTGGGTCAAGAGCGGAGCCAGGCGTAGGCTCTCGATGCCTCGACCCAACAGGTACTCGCCCGATCGGGCGAGGAAGGGCAGATTGGCCGAGGTTAAGGTCATGCCGACGCTCAATCGCTTGCGATACCAGGAGGGATGATCCCGTCTCAGGCGCACGAGCAGGCGATCGAGCACATCAAATGTGCCCGGCGCGCGCAGTTCGTGAGCCTCTCGGACACCGTCAAGGCTGATCTGTACTTCGACATCGTGCTCGACCAGGAATCGAGCCTTCTCCTGATCCAGCAGCAGCCCGTTGCTCGTCAACGAGATCGCCGGAGGCTTCCCGTTCGACGACGATTCACGGACGTATTCGATCGCACGCCGAACCAGCGGCCACTCCAGTACCGGCTCGCCGCCGGCCAGGGCCAGGGTGCGTTCCTCGGCCTCCGAGGCCAGCAACCGGTCAATCACGCCCTGTAAAACCGCCCACGACATCAACCTCCCTTGAGGTCTATCCTGGTGGCAGTAGGAGCACGCCAGGTTGCAGGCGGTCGTCAGTGTGCATTCGAGGGACGCGAGGCTCAAACGAGGAGGCCTGCACTCGACAGCTGAACCTTCGGAACCCTCAGCATCTAATATCTCGAAACGGCTGTCTCAGCTCCTGACCAGAGAGCAGTTCGTCCATTTCGATGTCAACTTCCTGTTCTTGCGGCAGGGCTTCCAACCCCTTCCGGACGGCGCACAGCCACTGTTCGATTCGGCCGACGGTCACTACCAGATCCGCCACAGTGATTTTGGTTTCGTCAGCAGTCATAATGCCTCCCTTTTCTATTTCTCTGTCTTGATACGGTCATCTGATTCGGCCTGGATTATCCACAAATCACCGGTCATTGCGTTCTGCGAGTGGACCGAAAATCTGCCATCTGAACTCAATGAAATCGCCCCACTGGCGAAACCGGTTCCGCCAGTCTCACCCCTTCCAAAATCAACCGGAATATCGACGTTACTGATCAACCCTTCCAAAGCGGAAATTCGGCGAAGACTCAAGGCTTCACCCTCCCAGTCGCCACTGACCAAGAGCGTGGAGCTCCCTGGCTCCCACCACGTAGCCCTGATCCTCCGACCTTTGGTCAGAGCCCTTGGCTTGGCTGGCCCAGTGAGAGATCGAATCCACAGATTCTCTTCGTCGTCCCGGTTACCCAACCACGCCAGCATCGACCCGTCAGGAGAAATTCTCGGCAAATAGTCGGTCGTATCCTCAAAGGTCAGCTGCTCCGCCTCGCCCACGCGCCGCCCGTCCTCAATCGGGACCCACCAGATGTGAAACCGACCATTTCGGTCCGAAGCGAAGGCCAGACGAGTCCCGTCCGGGGAAAAATATGGGCAAACATCTGCCCCCTCGTCGGTGGTGATTTGAAACGGCACACCACCCTCAACCGGAAGGGTCCAAATATCCCTCTGGTCACCAATCACTCGGTGAAAGGCCAACCATCGACCGTCCGTTGAAAAAACAGGGTTGGCATACGTCCCGGGTTGCGCGATCAGCAGTTGGACCTTGCCGACGGGTTGTCCTTCGTGCAACCGTTGAAGGAAAATGCAGTACCCCTCTCGATACGAGGCGGAAAAGGCGATAGAGCTGCCATCCGGTGCCATCGAGGCCATGTCGGGGTTCAGGACATCACCGAGCCGGGTTCTGACGCCTGTCAAATGATTGACGAGGTTGAGCCAAGTTTCGCTTCGCTCAGTTGAGTAGATAATCGTTCGTCCGTCGCCGGACGGAGAAACCTGAGTCTCAAAACTCGAACCAGTTGTCAACCGCTCCGGGGATCCCCCTGCGGGGTCAAGCCGCCACAAGGCACTGACCCCGGAAGACAGTCTCGAGAATATGATGGACTCGCCCGACCAGTCGGCCTCGCCAATGGGTTTGTTCTCGAAGGTCAGCTGGCGAGGACGCCCTCCGTCAACTTGTACGATCCACAGATCCCTGGCCGCGTTGTAGCTGATCCTCGTCCCGTCCGGTGAGAATCTTGGATTGCGGTGGTACCAAAATCCGTCCTTGGAGGTCGTCAGGTACCGGAAGGTCTCCAGATCGTCCAGAGGGGCAATCGCCACCCTGAAGTGGCCGCTTTCGTTACGGCGCACGAAGGCCAACTGGGTGCCGTCCGGCGACAGCGCTGGGTCGTCTGCATCGGGCAGCACCATTTCCACCGTGCCTCCCAGCCGCGGCACCCTCCAGATCGCGGCCTCGCCCGACCGGAAGGACGTGAAGTAGATCTCACTGCCGTCGGCCGACCATGTGGGGCGTCGGTCGGCAGCCTCGTGATCGGTCAGCTGCAGGGCGTTGCCGCCCTCTCGGTCAATTAGCCAGATGTCACCGCTTCCGCTGCGGCCGGAGACATAAGCGATCAGGGTCTCATCCGGCGACAGGGCCGGATCGGCCGCCCAGGCAGGGTCGTGGGTCAGGGGTTTGGCGACCCAGGTCGTCGCCAGGGTCACAGGCGCGACGATATCCTTGAGCCACCACGTACCGACGGAGGCCGCCGCGGCCAGAACCACCAGCCCAAGTGCCTGCACAAGCCGCCGCTGCCGCCGCGAACGCAAGACCTTGGCCCGAACCAGTCCTCCTTCGACCTCACCGCGCAGATCCCGGAGGTCGGCCGCCATGGCTTCGGCACTCTGGTACCGGTCCTCAGGCTTCTTGGCCAGAGCCTTACGTACGATGTCTCCAAGGACCTCCGGCGAGTCGGACCGAAAGTGCACGATCGGCGTCACAGGGGTATGGAGCAGGCTGTCCAACCAACTGTCGCTGCCGGCCGTCCGCAGGGCCGGGGTGCCGGTCACCATCTCATACAGCACCAGTCCCAGGCAGAAGATGTCACTCCGGGCGTCCAGGGAACGGCCCAGCGCCTGTTCGGGCGACATGTAGCCCGGCGTGCCCACCATGTGGCCTTGCTCGGTCATGCGTGTGATGGTCTCTTGATCCTCGCGGCTCTCACTCTGTGTCACCAACTGCCTGGCCAAACCGAAATCAACGAGCCGCACCCTGCCCGCTGAGTCCAACAAGACGTTGGCTGGTTTGACGTCACGATGGAGGATATCCAAAGCGTGAGCGGCCGCCAAGGCGCCGGCCAGACCCATGGCATGCCCAAGAACCTCGAGCAGGGGCATCGGTCCAGCCTCTTTCAATCGCTCCTTCAGACTGCCGCCCTCGACCAGTTCCATCGCCAACCAGGGCACACCTTCAAACTCGAAGACCTCGAAGATCGGCACGACGTTGGGGTGGAACAGGCGCGACGCCGCCCTGGCCTCCCTGACGAACCGGGCCCGTACAGTCTCCGCGTCCTTGACGTCTGCCCGCGGGTGTTTGAGGGCAACATGGCGCCCCAGGGCTTCGTCGAGGGCCTTGTATACGATGCCCATGCCGCCTGAGCCGATCTCTTCAATGATGCGAAAACGACCTACGCGGTCACCGGCCTTCACCCTTGACGTATCGCCCTTGGACCAAAGCGACTCCGACCCACTCGGGGAATCTCCACCACGGGGTTTTCCAGGTTGATCGTCAAACGTCATGGCCGTTACCGATCGTACCATGTCTGGTTTGCTCCATCTCAAGAATAGTCGGGCTCGGGCTCGGGCTCGGAAGACTCTGTCAGGACCGGTTATCATGGAGTGAGGAGGCCGCCATGCCCTACCGAACAATCTGCGTCGCCGTCGCCCTTCAACGGTATCTTGATTTCACACCGGTTGCCCTACAACAACGGGCCGTCGCCCGGGCAATCGCCATCGTCAATGAGGCCACACTGACCGTTGTATCGGTCAACACCCCGGTCGACCTCCTGCCCCACCTGGCGACCACCGAGGAGAAGATCCAACGCTTCGTCGAACCTCTCACTGCCGACGGACTTTCGGTCAACACCATCTTGCGGACCGGCAAACCCAGCGCCGAAATCCTCAAGGTCATCGAGGAAATTGAGGCCGATGTTCTGATCATGGGTTCTCACAGCAAGTCGGGGCCCCTCGACATCGGGCTGGGCAGCACGGTTCGGGCACTTCCCCAAGACCTCGATGTCCCTCTGATCCTCATCCGCCCCACTGCCGCAGAGGTCGAACAAGCCCGCGAATTGATCATTCCCAGCTATCCGGTTGTCTTCCCCTACGGGTAAAGGGGCTCTCAGCTATCAGCCTGACAGTGCGCGCAGCGCACCATTAGCCCGGACCATCAAACCTTTTCGACCACGCTGACGGCCTTTGCCCTACAGGCCCCTATTCAAAGGCCGCAGCAAGATCGTCCAACACCTTCTGCTCGACTGCAGAAATCTTGGAACCGAAACCCAGGAAACCACCTGCCGCCTCGGCGACGCCTTTCGCCTGGGCCAGGATACCGTCTCGGATCATCGCGCATTTGTTGGGGTCCGTCTTTTCGACGATGACACCGACGTAGTGCTTCCAGGTCTCCAACATTTCCGGTCCGGGTCTGCGCAGGAGCCAATTCTCCAGGAGTTCACAGGTGGTTGATCCCGGTTCGATGCCGCGGTCATAGGCCGCCTTCAACACGGCCTCGCGTTCTTTGTCCTGGATCTCCCAGTCGGCCCATGCAACCTCAATCAGTGGAATCAGGCCGAAGGCAACCACGGTCTCGGGGTAGAGGTCCAGTTCAACCAGGGCATCGATCACGCCCTCGTCATCGATTCTCAGAGCTGCCCGGAGGGCATCCCGCCGCTCTTTGTTTTTTGCCTCATTACGGAGCTTGTGCAGCAGCTTGGCATTCTCTTCAGCAAAAAAACTCTCTTCCATTCGAAGGGCGTCCGGGTTCAGTGTATGTTTCGGCATCGTGTCTCCCGTCAATTATCTCATCGCAATTATGCCATACAATATCGAAGTGTATTGATCAGGTCGCAGACCTCGGACTGAGGCCAGTATTGGTATTCCAAAAAGATCGATCTGCCAATCGCGCCCCAAACCAATCCTGGCCTCACTCCGAGGTAGGGACATCACTCATCGCCCGAAGGGCGATCACGGCGCAGCCGTGGAGGTCGCGAAGCGACCAGCGTGGGCAAGGGACATCGCGTGCCGCCCGTCAGGGCGGCCATGCCGGAGACATGAGATTCCAAAGGGATCAGCGTGGGCAAATGGCGCTTCGCGCGGAGGGGATGGGCTAGAATGCCCACTTCCTGCCCCCCTGGCAGGTTTTCAAATGCGGGGATTTTATGGAAGACTTTAATTACACACCATCAGTCATCGAGCCCAAATGGCAGCAGCGTTGGGCGGACGAAAACGCCTTCAGGACACCCAGTGACCCTGAAGAACTCAGGTCAAAACCCAAGTATTACGTACTTGACATGTTTCCCTATCCTTCCGGGGCCGGACTTCATGTCGGCCACCCCGAGGGTTACACCGCAACAGACGTCATCGCTCGAATGAAGCGTATGCAGGGTTTTAACGTACTCCACCCGATGGGCTGGGATGCGTTCGGACTGCCCGGCGAGCGCGCCGCGGTCCGTGAAGGCAAACACCCGGCTGAGATCATGACCAGGAACATTAATAATTTCCGGGGACAGATCCAGCGACTGGGCTTCTCATACGACTGGGAGCGCGAGGTCAATACCTCGAGCGTCGACTACTACCGCTGGACCCAGTGGATCTTCCTCAAGCTCTACGAAAAAGACTTGGCCTACATGGCGGACGAACC
>JAOZPW010000030.1:0-16254 GCA_029932545.1 Thermoanaerobaculales bacterium
AAAACCGGTGAGAAGTGCGCTCTGACCCAACCCGGGCGGACACAGGGGTCCGCCCCTACAGGCCTTTTCGACCCCTTCGATCTAAAAAAAGCGGCTCCTCTCGGAGCCGCTTTTGGTATTCGCAGTGTATGGCTACTGGTTCTTGTCGGCGTCAAGCTGCCATTTCGCGCCCAATCGGGCCATCAGGAAGCAGGCCAAGGCCAACAGGCACAGCATGACCAACCCGGTCATCTGACCCTGGAACCCCTCAAACCAGTGATGGGCGGTCTCGATCAGTTGACCATCAACCAGCTTAAAGTCGACACCGATGCTGATGTACTGAATCACGGCGCCCGCATCAGGGACTCTGAGCACGGCCGAAATAATGCCGAAGATCGCCGCACCGGCCATCAACCCCGACGCAATCAGGGTTCCCTGTTCCGCCCGGGCCTGGCGGACCTCCTCGGAACCGCCGGTCTTTGAGATAATCCACGCGACGGCCGCACCTGCCAGCACGGCCGAATTGATAGAAATCGGCAGGTACATTCCCAGGGCAAAGGCCAGCATCGGAACGTCGGCCATCAACAACATCAGAGCAACGATGCCGCCAAGACCGTAGAGAATCCACGGCTGGTTGGCCGGATCTTCCATCAAGCCACGGCTGACAGCCGCCAGCATGTTGGCCTGGGGCGCAGGCAGGGCCTGTTCATTGGACACCATCACCCCCGTCGAGGGATCTGGGATAACAAAGTGGTAGGCCTGGTCCATCAGCGGAATCACCAGCGCAACGACCAGAGCCGCAACGACCATGCCCAAGAACTTCCATCGCTGCTGTGCACGCGGGGTAGAACCCAGCCAATAGCCGATCTTGAAGTCCGTGATCAGCGCACCCGAGGTCGAAAGCGCCGTACAGACCGCAGTTCCGATGATCAGAGCGATGATCATGCCGGCTGAACCCTTGAGCCCAACCAGGATCATGCAACCGATAGCCAGAACGACGGTAATCAAGGTCATGCCGGAAACCGGATTGACACCTACAATAGCAATCGCCTGGGCCGCCACCGGTGTAAAGAGAAATGACAAAAAGAAACCGACGATCATGCCGACGAGCCCAAACTTGAGACTCGCACCAATGCCGAAAGCAGCGACACCACCGTCACCTGGAGTGACGGCCGCAACGATGAAGAAGAGCAGTCCCATTGCCAGGGTGCACCCAACCTCAATCAGCAAGACATTTTTGGGCGACATGTCCAGTTGGGTTCGTTCGACATCATCAGTTTCTTTGCCGGCGCCGGTGAATGCCTTGAATCCCAAGGTGATGGAACCCACGACGATCTTCCACATTCTCAAGATGCCGATCAGGCCCGACAGGGCAATGGCGCCAATCCCGATCGGTTTGATAAAGGCGCCGAAGATTTGGCTGGAACTCATTGAGGCGATGTCGTAGGTCGTACCGGCAAAAGCGAAATCCCCCATCTCCTTGCCGAAGATGAAGACCATCGGCACCATCACCAGCACAGCCAGAACCGAACCGGAAGCAATGATTGATGCGTAACGCAGGCCGATGATATAACCCAGACCAAACAATGCAGCGATCGCGGACAGGCCGATGTCAAACCGGATGTTGCCGCCGACCCCCAGGATATCGACACTGGAAAGATTGGAATTCCAGAGATGCAAGGCTTCGATTGAGAAATCGAAGAGGGCGCCCATCGCGAAGGCCATCAGGAGGATCTTGCCGGCGCCTCCGGCAGAACTCTCACCGGTCACCAGGATGTTGTTGATCGCAGTGGCCTCGGGAAAGGGCAATTCACCGTGAAGATCCTTGACGAAGTATTTTCGTAGGGGAATGATCAGGACCGTTCCAAGCGACCCGCCGATCAGACAGGCCAGAAAGATCTGCCACCACGACACTTCCAAACCATTGATGTAGAGGGCGGGAATGACGAATGTCGCGCCCGCGGCAACCACACCCGCGGCCTGGCCGACACTCTGCACCATGACATTTTCCAAGAGCGTACTGTTGCTCTTCCGCATCTTTCCGAAGAAAATTGCCAGGATGGCAATCGGAATCGAAGCCTCGATCGCGTTTCCTGCCCTCAGTGCCATGTAGGCGCAGGCCGCCGTGAAAACGATGACCATGATCACGCCCAGCCCTATCGACCACGGCGTAACCTCGGCTCTCAGATCACTTGCCAATACAACCGGTTCGTAGACCTCACCGGGCTCAAGTTTCCGGTAGGCGTTGGACGGTAGGATCTTTGATTCCTTGGGCTGTGTTTCTTGCATAGTATCCCCTCCTCAGGTGAAGTGGCTGCGAAGACCACGCTTCGATCCCGGCACGTTACCATAGACCAACCCCCGCTCCAGAAAAATCAATAAGGACTCCCCCCTCTCCCTCTTTGCGGTAAAGCTGCCTTCCTTCGCACACAAAAAAGCCCGGGCAAAAGCCCGGGCTTGAACTCACGAAGAGTTTTTTCAGTTCATGACAACCAAGGTGACGCGGCGATTCTGCGCACGACCCTCTTTGGTGCCGTTGTCCGCGACGGGCTTCATCTCACCGTAGGAGATGACGTTCATGCGGTGCAGCGGGAAACCGTGCTCCATGTTGAGGTAACGCAGCACGTGGTGCGCCCGCTTGTAGCCAAGCTCAAGGTTAACCTTCTCCGAACCAATGCCGTCGGTGTGGCCCTGAATCTCGATGTAGGCGTTCTGGTTGGCACCCTTGACGGTTCCGGCGAAGGCATCGAGGGCAGCCTTGTCGGCATCGGTCAAATTGTATTTGTTGAATCCAAACTTGACGTCGTTGTCGGTCAGGGTGATCTCGTAGAGGAACTTGCCCTTGGCAAGCTTACCGGCCTCGGTCGCCCGTGCCAGAGCGTCATTCGCGGTAACGGAAAGCTTCTTGACTTCCGCCTCGAGAGCGGCTTCCTTGGCTTCCAGTTCGCCGATGGCTTTCTGGTTGCTCTCAACGGTGTTCTGAACCTCGACAACCTTCACGGTCATACGTTGGTCCGCAGCGTCAACCTGCTCCTGCACATACGTCTTCGTGGCACAGCCCGTCAGGCTAAAGCCAACCACCAAAAGAATTACCAGCGCCGGGGACATCATTTTTCTCATCATCGACCTCCAAAAAAACCGCTCCAAAAATTTTTCACGGCGCCGTGCCGTGAGAAGCGGCTCTAATATAACACAATACATATAGCATTTCTCAGAAAACCAGACACTGAGGGTCGGCCGCCGTGACCTCTGCCACACACCGGACAATTCCGTCTTCCAGACGAACCAGGACGGGCGTCTGGAAAAACCAATCGATGCCCTTCGGCATTTCGGCAAGGGAACACTCAGGACAATCGAAAGCTTGTAAATTCTCGGTTGGAAAGCCCTTCCGGTCGGGAACGGCTATGGCAATGGTCGGCGCCAACAAAGGCCCAAAAAACCAGGCTTCCATCAGCTCGTGACAGTGCTCGCAATCCTTACGGTAGAACAGGAGGTACTCAACACCCTGAGTCTCCCCGGGAACCGCACCATCGATCCACGCCGAGACATCCAGGTCCGACCATGGTCGATCGATCCAGGATTCGTACTGAGGCAGGTAGAACCCATCCGGCGGCAGTTCAGTGACCATCGAGACTCCGTTCTCATTGGATACACTGTTTCCATTGGCAGTTCCACCGACGGCGAAACCCACCATGAAGCTCAGGACAACCCAAAGCCCGGCAACCACAACCGGAAGGGTCGGAAGAATCTTTGTAACTCGGAGAGATGCCGCCTTGCCGCCGAAATACAACAACCCGGCAAAGAGTCCACCGTCGATGATCAGCGTCACCCACGGAGAGACCGCGACTGCCCCAAAACACCCGCAACTCGACGCGCCGAGCATCAGATCACCGATCAATACAGGGAGGAAAAGACCCAGAAGAAACAGCCCGACCGGCCTGGCCAGTCGAGGCACCAGAATCATCAAACCCGCAACCGCCAGCTCACCGGCAATCGAAAGGCGCAGCAGGTACAACAAATCAACCCCGCCTGCACCAGCCCATTTAATCAGGGCTGCAGGAAGGTGGGTCGGACTGGCGTCAATTATCTTCAATACGCCGCCGATGCCGAAGTACAGGGGCACAACCACCCTAGCCAGGGCAACCCCCATCGCCCCACCCAGGGATGACACCTCTTCACCCGTCTCAAACATTGTTTTCGTCGTCACAGCCATACCTCGGAAACCCTCCTGAAGCTCCGGTCATTCCCTTCCCAGTCGTCGCCAAACTTCGGCCACCAGTGCCTCGGATGCGACCTCGGTCACTTTCAGTGCGGCATCGGCCCTCTGCAGCATGTCTGCGGCCTCAGCGTCATCAGTCATTTCTTGAAGATTAATGGAGACGTTCATGGCGGCGCCGACCGCCGCCGAGCGTGCCATCGTCGCGCCGACCCCTGCATCGGAGGCCGAAGCCTTCATGCCAACATCCAGCGCCCGCCGACACAGGTCAACAATTTCCGGACACATCTCAACCACAGCCAGCGGCACCGCCGCAGCTCCCAATGTCGCCTCCCGCATGGCGACCTCGCGCTGGGCGGCCGGAAGCTTGCCTGCCTCCATAACTTTTTGAAAGGCCCATGTGTCATCATCGATCGCATCCAACAGATACTGCTTAACCTCTTGTCCCCTCACCGCGATACTTTCCAGTTCTTCCCGAACACCGGCAAAGGCGGCCTTGGGATGAGGCAGATTGGCCACCATAGCCGCAAGAGCGGCGCCAGTGGCTCCGGCCAATGCCGCCACAGACCCGCCGCCAGGTGCGGTGGAGTCACGGGAGGTCTCATCCGCAAACTCCTGCAGGGTCATCGAGGCCAACGGCCTCTCCGGAGCCAGCATGTCCTCAATGATGTTCTTTGCGGGGTCGAAAGGCGCCAGTTCCGCCAGCCCGAGCGAACGAACTGCAGCGTGGACCAGATCGACAGAGGGAACTCCGGGAGATCGGTGCATCTTCTGAAGGTAGTGTCTCCCTGCATCGACCAGACTCTTTCTCTGGACAAGACCGACCAACTCGGACCCGGTGACCCGCATTCCACGCTTTTCGGCACTCTTGGCGCAGGCGTCGAAGGCAACGTGCATCGGCGTCACATCCAGGTCAACCAGATTCATCGACACCTGGGAACAACCGTACTCGGGGATGTACCACCCAACGCCTCGAACGGCCTTCAGCGCACCGGGCTTTTGGACCTTGACACCATCGGGGCCGGAAACCATGCGCCCCTTCTCGCGAACGTCAAAGGCGACCCGATTGGCCCAGCGTTTATCGGTGACATTGAGATTGACGTTGTATGCTACCAGGAACTTGCGAACACCAGTGACCATCACTCCAAAACTGGGGACAAAGGTCGCCGGACCGAAGTCCGGAGCAAACTCGTCGGTCTTCAGTTTCTCTTCCAGGGCCTCGTACTCACCCTGCCGGATGTCTGCAAGTGACTTTCGCTCCGGCCGGGTCGCCGCGAACTCGTAGAGATAGACCGGCACTCCCAATTCGTCGCCCACCCTCTTTGCAAGGCGCCTGGAAAGCTCAACGCACTCTTCAACCGAAATTCCCGAGACCGGCACGAAGGGGCACACGTCCGTCGCCCCCTGCCTGGCGTGGGCGCCCGAGTGCTCCCTCATGTCAATCAACTCGAACGAGGCCTTGATGAGCTGAAAGGCACCCTCAAGCACCGCTTCGGATTCTCCGACAAAGGTGATGACTGTCCGGTTGGTCTCGGCGCCGGGATCGACATCCAGCACTTGCACGCCGGCAACCCCAGCAGCCGCCTGGGCGACTGCGTCGTAAATTTCGGCACGGCGGCCTTCGGAGATATTGGGAATACACTCGACAATTTTCATAAAGACTCCGACCTCTATTTTCTGATTATTCGATCACTTAAAAAGTAATCCCGACCGCTTCGAGGTCTGCCCGGACCATCATGCGAACCAACTCCTCGAAGCGGACCTCAGGCGTCCAACCCAACTCGTCCCGGGCCCGGCTGGGATCAGAAAGCAGGAGATCAACCTCGGCGGGCCGGTAGTATTCGGAATCCACTCTGACTCGAACTGCACCGGTGGAGGAGTCTTTCCCGACCTCGCCCTCTGCCTCACCCTCCCACACCAAATCTACACCGGCTTCACGGAAGGCAAACTGCGCGAAATCTCGGACCGAATGGGTCTCACCTGTTCCGATCACGTAGTCTTCCGGAGTCTCCCGTTGCAGCATCAACCACATCGCCCTGACAAAATCACCGGCATAGCCCCAGTCCCGGCGGGCCTCGAGGTTTCCAAGCGCCACCGTGTCCCGGCGTCCGGCAGCAATCTCGGCAACTGCACGTGTGATCTTGCGGGTGACAAAGTTTTCTCCCCGCCTGGGAGATTCGTGATTAAAGAGGATACCGTTGGCGGCGAAGAGTCCATAGGCTTCCCGATAGTTGATTGTCGCCCAGAAAGCGTACAGCTTGGCCACCGCATAGGGTGATCGGGGATGAAAGGGCGTCGACTCTGTCTGCGGACACTCCGCAACCTTGCCAAAAAGCTCAGAGGATGATGCCTGGTAGTACCTGGCCTCCGGCACGACGCGTCGAACCACCTCGAGCAACCGTGCCGCCCCTAAACCATTAACGTCACCGGTATAAGTAGGTTGAGTGAAGGAGATGCCTACGTGGCTCTGGGCCGCGAGGTTGTAGATCTCCTCAGGCTTGGCCTCCGACAAGACCGACGCCAATGACTCGGCATCGCCGAGGTCACCGTAATGCAGGTGAAATCGCTCGCGGGTTTCCACATCAGCCCTGAGATGATCGATACGTTGCCGATTGAATGTAGAGGACCGCCTGACGATTCCGTGAACCTCATAGCCCTTGTCCAAAAGCAATTCCGCAAGATAGGATCCATCCTGCCCCGTGACACCGGTAATCAAAGCCCGTTTCATGGCGCGGAGAATAGCAGAGAAGCTGACGAATGTCGGCTTTCTGCTGACAGAGGCTGAAAGAGCGCGTATCATCGGTATCGGCGCGCCGAATGACGGCGATTGATGAAGGCCTAAAGCTCGTCATTGGAATAGAGTAAGAGAAGAAGAGTATCCCCTTCTCTTCTTCGCAGGGTTTCACCATTTGATGCCGTATTTCACAACGCACTTGGCGTTCGACACTGTTCCCTGTAAATCTGTAAATCTCCTGTAGATCTACGATGTGATTCTAACTCGACGGAGCCCGAACCAAACAGGGCCCAATTATTCTTCCCGCGTCAAGAACTCGAGATCAGCCCCTATCGGCCTGATAGTTCGG
Source organism: Thermoanaerobaculales bacterium (assembly GCA_029932545.1). GTDB lineage: Bacteria > Acidobacteriota > Thermoanaerobaculia > Thermoanaerobaculales > Sulfomarinibacteraceae > DAOWGJ01. The sequence goes on from JAOZPW010000030.1 coordinate 7,279, forward strand.
GGCTTCCTTGGTCACCACGACGTCGTGAGCGTGACTTTCGGTACGGCCGGCTGACGTGATGCGAACCAACCGGGCGTTCTTCTGCAGCTCTTCAATCGAAGCACAGCCCGCAAGTCCCATGCCAGCCCTCAAGCCCCCGACCAACTGCGTCAGCTGACCTGACAGCGGACCCTTGAACGGCACCATGCCCTCAATACCCTCGGGCACCAGCTTGGCGACATCCGCACCTTCTTGAAAATAGCGATCTCGGGATCCATCGGCATCCTTCATCGCCCCAATTGAACCCATACCCCTATAGGCCTTAAACGTTCGCCCCTGGTAGAGGATCTGTTCGCCCGGACTCTCTTCGACTCCTGCGAACAGTGATCCGATCATCACAACGTCGGCTCCGACTGCGATCGCTTTGGAAATATCACCGGAGAACCGGACACCGCCGTCAGCGATTACAGGAACTCCATGTTCGTGAGCCTCTCGCGCACATTCCGCAACCGCCGTAATCTGCGGCATCCCCGCACCGGTAACAATCCGAGTTGTGCAGATTGAACCTGGCCCGATACCGACCTTGACGGCATCCACTCCCAATGAGACGAGATCCCTGACCGCTTCGGCAGTGGCAATATTCCCAACAATCAACGGCATCTCGGGCCACCGGGCCCTGACCCGCTCAACCGCATCCAACACGCCCCGAGAGTGGCCGTGAGAGCTGTCCAGGCACAGTGCGTCGACATTGCGCTCAATCAGCGCGGCACAGCGATCATCGAGGTCTCCGGACACACCGATCGCTGCGGCGACCCGAAGCCGACCAAAATTATCCTTGCTGGCAAAGGGAAACTCCTGGGTCTTCTTGATATCCTTGACCGTGATCAGACCCTTGAGGTTGCCATCCTCGTCGACGACCAGGAGTTTCTCGATGCGGTGCTGATGCAGAAGCGCCTTGGCCTCATCCAGAGTTGTACCAACAGGAGCAGTCACCAGGTTTTCCTTGGTCATGAAATCGGATATCGGCCTCCCGAACTCGGTACAAAAACGCAGGTCCCGATTGGTCAAGATTCCCCGGAGATTACCCCTCTTTCCAACGACCGGAAGACCTGAGATTCTATAATGAGCCATCACGTCCAGGGCGTCCTTGACTGTCTGATCCGGAGCAATCGTCACAGGATCGACGATCATGCCCGACTCCGACCGCTTGACCTTGTCGATCTCCTCGACCTGGCGTTCGATCGACATATTCTTATGGACAACCCCAATGCCCCCGTGCTGAGCCATACCGATCGCCATACCTGCCTCGGTCACGGTGTCCATCGCCGCAGAAATAATCGGGAGTTCCAACCGAATACCGGATCGTGTCAAGCGCGTGCTGACTTCAATTCTATTGGGGTGTACCTCGGAGCACGAAGGTACGAGGAGAACATCGTCAAAGGTCAGGCCGATCGGGATCTCATAGTTCATGCCAACTCCCACTGCGGCCGGTGGCACGGCCGCGAATGGCGCATTCTAACCCAACCGAGGACCGCGAATCGGATCGGCCTTCTAAAATTCTCGGTTTTGCAATCTTCGGCAACCGAGGCCAATCCGATCGCACCCCTCGGTAGTCGCGCTTCGCGCAAAAATAAGCAAGAGGTCCAGGAGGGGATGGAATCAGCCAGGGTCGCTCAGCTTCGAAAACCCTCTACCGGCGCGAAGCGCCCCTTGCGATGAATGAACCTGGATTGGCCGTTCACTCAGCCAGTCTTTTCAGAGGTGACCTCAAAAGGCTAATCCAGGCTCATTCATCGCACCGCCTACTCTCCCCCACCCATTCCGCAACACTTCTTGTATTTTTTCCCGGATCCACAAGGGCAGGGGTCGTTACGCCCAACTTTGGGTTGTGTCCGCCGAACGGTCGCCGGCTGTGCGGGACGACCGACAGGCTGGTTGGCCACTTGTTCCTGGGCCTGGCGATCGGCGCCGGCCTGTTTGAGGCCCTGAACTTCCGGGTGAGACAGCGTGGTGTTGACCGCGCGTCGCTGCATCTGCATGTCCTCGACCGGTTCCGCGTGGAACAGGAATTTGACGACATGGTCCTCAATCCTCTCCCACATCTCCTCAAACAGGGAGTAGCTCTCTCTCTTATACTCGACCAACGGATTGCGTTGCCCGTAGGCCCTGAGGCCGATGCCCTCCCGCAGGTGGTCGAGACTCAAGAGGTGGTCCTTCCACTGACGGTCAACCGAGTCCAACAGGAGGAATTTTTCCAGCCGTGAGAATTCTTCCTCGCCGAAGGTCTCAACTCGATCCATATAGGTTTTCTTCGCGGCCTCGGTCAGTGTGGCCTCGAGGTCCGGTCGATTAATGAGGGCCCAATCGACACCTAGATCCTGAACGTCGATCTCAAAGTAACGATGGAAGGAACCGCTCAGGCCGTCGCTGTTCCAGTCCTCAGGATCGGCCTCTGGGGGACAGTATTCCTCCATCAGCCCTTCGATGATCTCTGAGACGACGCGCAGGATGTACCCCCGGCCCTCGGTTCCGTCCAGAATCTGGCGGCGCAACGCGTAGACTGCCTCGCGCTGCTTGTTCATTACATCGTCGTACTCGAGCAGGTGCTTGCGGATATCGAAGTTTCGGCCTTCCACCTGGGTCTGGGCCCGCTCGATGGACTTCGAGACCATCTTGGACTCGATCGGCACATCCTCTTCCATGCCCAATCGATCCATCATCTTTCGTACCCAGTCCGCGGCGAAAATCCTCATCAAATCATCTTCCAAAGACAAGAAGAAGCGCGTTCTGCCTGGATCACCCTGACGACCCGACCGACCACGCAACTGGTTGTCGATGCGCCTGCTTTCGTGGCGCTCGGTTCCGATGATGTACAGGCCACCCGCCTCAATGACCTTGGTCTTTTCGTCCGCACACACCTTCTCGTACTTCTCCAGAGCAGCCTCGTAGGCGCCCTCCTCTTCTGAACCCGCTACTTCGACCCGTGCGAGTCCCTCTGCGTTGCCGCCAAGAACGATGTCCGTCCCACGTCCCGCCATGTTGGTTGCGATTGTCACAACACCAAGCCGTCCCGCCTGTGCGACAATTTCACTTTCTCTCTGGTGATATTTCGCATTCAAGACCACATGCTTGACCTTGCGCCGGGTCAAGAGCTTGGCCAACTTTTCGGAATTCTCGATCGACACGGTCCCAACGAGAACCGGCTGGCCGTTGGCATTACTTTCGGCGACCTCTTCGATGATCGCCTTGAACTTCTCATTCTCGGACATGTAGACCAGATCGGAATTGTCTTCACGAATCATGTCCTGGTTCGTGGGGATCACCGCAACGTCGAGGCCGTAGATCTTCTCGAATTCCTCTTCCTCGGTCTCAGCGGTACCGGTCATTCCCGAGAGCTTGTCGTACATCCGGAAGTAGTTCTGTAGGGTGATCGTCGCCAGAGTTTGGTTCTCGGACTGGATCTTGACCTTTTCCTTGGCCTCGACAGCCTGATGGAGTCCGTCCGACCACCGTCGGCCCGCCATCAACCGCCCGGTGAACTCATCGACGATGACGACCTCGCCGTCCTTGATGATGTACTCCCGGTCACGCCGGAAAAGGGCGTTGGCCTTCAAACCCTGGTTAACAGCATGGAGCAATTCGGTCTCATTGGGGTCATAGAGGTTTTCCACACCCAGGAGTTTCTCGGCGTGAACCATGCCCTGATCAGTCAGGGAGGCGTTGTTGGCCTTTTCGTCTACGACGTAGTCGCCGGTCTGCATCTTGTTGCCGTTCTCGTCCTCGATCTCCTCGCCCCGGACCAACTTTGGGATGATTACATCAACCCGGTAGTAGATATCGGTCGAGACCTCGGAGGGTCCGGAGATGATCAGCGGCGTCCGGGCCTCATCGACCAGGATCGAATCGACTTCGTCGACGATGGCATAGACATGCTCTCGTTGCGCCATCCTTTCGATCTGGAACTTCATGTTGTCCCGGAGATAGTCGAAACCGAACTCGTTGTTGGTGCCGTAGGTGATGTCCGCAGCGTAGGCCTCCTGGCGCTGGACATCGTTCATGTCGTTCTGGATGCATCCGACGGTCAACCCCAGAAAACGGTATATCCTGCCCATCCACTCGGCATCACGAGCGGCCAGATAGTCGTTTACCGTGATCAGGTGAACACCCCTGCCGGTCAGGGCGTTGAGCGACGCTGCAAGTGTCGCCACCAATGTCTTGCCCTCACCGGTTCGCATCTCTGCAATGCGCCCCTGATGCAGTACGATGCCGCCGACCAACTGCACATCGAAGTGCCGCATCTGCAAAACCCGCCGCCCGGTCTCTCGGACCAGGGCAAAGACCTCTGTCAGCTCGGCATCCAGGACCTTCTGGACCAGGACCCCTCGCGCTTTCCGATCCTTCGGGAGGTCGGACGTGCTGGCCTGGACCCGATCACGAATCACGCCGAACCGGGACTTGATCTCGTCGTTGGTAAGCTTTTCGATCTCCGGCTCGAGGGCGTTGATCAACTCGACCATGGGACGCATTCGTTTCATGTCCCGTTCGGACTTTGTCCCGATGACAAGGCTGATGACTTTTTCGACAAAGTTCATTTCAGTGACTCCTAGCCCGTCGGAGCCGGAACCAAAGATGGCCGACCACCTCCGCCGGGCAGCTCTCAGCTGTCAGCTCTCAGCTCTTAGCTGGAAAACAGCGCAGAACAGGATACAGCAGTCCCCTCGAATTGTTTCGAGTTTTGAAATTCTGGATACCGGTGGGCCAAGGCCCACCCTTGAGTCTGATAGCTGAGAGCTGACAGCTGATAGCTTCTTAATATGCGTCGAGGATGTAATACAGAGGATTAACGAATCTTCCGTCCTTGAGGACTTCGTAGTGGAGGTGAGACCCGGTTGAGCGCCCAGTGTTGCCGACGTGCCCGATCTCTTCACCCCGCCGCACATCCTGGCCGGGCTCGACCAGAATCTTATCGAGGTGCCCGTATACCGTCTGAAAGCCGAAACCGTGTGAAATTCTGATCATGCGGCCCATACCGTTGTTTCGCCCGGCAAAGACGACAACACCGTCGGCCGGCGCCACGATCGGCGTACCGCGTCTGGCGGAAAGATCCAAGCCGTGATGATAGGCCCGTTTACCGGTAAAGGGGTCTCTCCGATTACCAAAACCGTCCGTTATGACGCCGATGACGGGAGCGATGGTCGGAGTGGACGAGAGTTTCTGCTCCTGGTCAGCCATCGCCTGTTCGACCTCGAGCAAGTGTTCGGCGATCATGTCGCCCCGCAGTTTCAGGACGTTGATATCGCCAGGCAGAGGGGTGTAGGGGCCGCCGGTGTTCATCGCCGATCCGGCACTTTCCAGGATCATCGGCTTTCCACTCTCGCCAACCATACCTGCCGCCAATGCCAACTGGGAGGTCCGCTTCTCGAAATCATCCAGCCGTTGCTGAACTGCGGCAATCGTACTCTCGAGTTCCTGGTTGACCCGTACCAATTCCTGGTTCTCGGACTCCAGTCTCGAAACGTCGGCCCTGCGGTCAGCCGCGCTTCCGGTGAAGCCGATGGCAACGACCGAAAGGATCACGGCGACTGATGCAACAGAGGCTAGAATCATAAATGCCCGCGTCGAGAAGGAAAACTTGATGAAGTCCGCCTTGCTGTGCGGGACGATGATGACCGTGTGTGTCCTTCTGCCCATTTCTCCTGATCCTCCAGAAGACAGGTGTCAACCCCAGCGGCGATTGTGCCACCGCTCGAAATCAAATGTCAAATCAGAATTCAGTCCTAGATGTCCGGCCGGAAACCCTCACACGGCTGCAATTCGCGAATGCTCACAATCTGCGACGCCGTAAGTCCTTGAAGTAGAGAGACTACGACTTTGGCCTTCCGGCGCCACATCTCGTACTTCCTCGCAATTTCCGCTTCAAGGGGGGGGAGGTTCCGGCCGGACCTCTAGTGAGCTGTGTCACAGACCATGAACGTCTCGCCCATTGCCCAAGGACGGTGGGTCCTTATCCTCGTCGGCATCATCCGGTTCATCCCCATTGTCCTCCTGCTTCCCGGAATTTCGGAATAATCGGGCCATTTCTTCAAGGCGCTGCCGGCATCGGTCAAAGACCGATCCTTCGCTCCAGTCCCCGTTCTCATCCTGTGTCCCAGCCGCCACGCCGGTCAGGTGTTCGATGCCTTCTTCAATCGTTTCGACCGCCCAGACTGCAAACCGTCCGTCCCGGACCGCCTCGATGACTTCATCGGCAAGATGGAGATCATTGACGTCCGAAGCCGGAATCATCACTCCCTGCGTACCGGTCAGACCCCGACTGTCGCAGACCCGAAAGAACCCCTTTATTTTCTCGTTGACGCCCCCGATCGATTGAATCGCTCCATACTGGTCAACCGATCCGGTGACCGCCACGTCCTGTCTCAAAGGCACATCGGCCAGGGCGGAAAGAATGGCGTAGATTTCTGTCGAAGAGGCCGAGTCCCCGTCGACGCCACCATAACTCTGCTCAAATGTCACCGAGCAGGCCATCGACAGCGGCCCCGTCCGAGCGAAGGTTCCACGGAGAAAACCGGTTAGAATCTGAATGCCCTTGTCGTGGGTCGGGCCGGAGAGTCTCGCCTGGCGCTCGACGTTGATCACGCCTTCACGGCCGATACCTATCCGGGCACTGATTCTTGACGGCCGACCGAACCGATGGTGGCCGACGTCGTACACCGCCAACCCATTGAGGCGCCCGACGGCCAGACCCTCGGTCTGGATCTTGATAATACCGTCTTCGACCAGTTCATGAGTCCGATCCTCCGACAAAGAGTGGCGACGCCGAGCAGACTCTCTGGCAGCCTTGACGTGCTCTCGGCCGACTGCGTCGGCGCCGGCCTGCTCGGCCAACCATGATGCCTCACGGAGAAGATCGGAGAGATCGGAAAATCGGCTGGAAAACTTCTTGCGGCCTCGAGCCATCCGGACCGCCTCTTCAAGGAGAGTCACCATTCCGGTCCGATCCATCGGCGTCAATTCCTCATCGGCAATGACCTTGGAAAAAACCGATACGAGCGACTTGGCATGTTCTTCGACCGCCGGGATCACCAGGTCGAAGTCCGCCAGAACCTTGAAGACCTTTGCAAAATCCCTGTCGTATCGGTAAAGCATGTCGTAGACCGTTCGATCACCGATCACGACAACCTTGACCTGAAGGGGCACCTCTTGGGGTTTGATCCCGGCCCCGCCCAGCAACAGGCCTTCCATCGACTGGATCTTGACGCGCCCGTACTTGAGGGCCCGTTTGAGACCCGGCCAGACCCTCGGCTCCATTAGCAGGTCCTCGGCATTGAGAACGAGAAAACCCCCGTTGGCCGTCAACAGTGATCCGGCCCTGATGCGCATGAACGAGGTCGTCATTTCGCCCGATGGCGTCAAAGATCGTTCGACTGTGCCAAAGATGTTGGTGTAGGTCGGTTCAGTTTCCAGGATGACCGGCAGGTCGGTCCCATGCCCGTTGTCAACCACCAGATTGACCCGCCATCTGAGGAAGATGTCGATCTCGTCACCACCCTGCTGACCGAACAGTGCCATGTTTACAATCAAATCGGACTGCATCGCCTCGAGATAGGAATTGACCCTGGGATCATTGACCGACTCCCGAACCCGATCGACCGCATCTTCGACCGCCGGGCTGAGCATCTCCCTCTGGACCTCCTCAACTCGTTTTTGAATCTGTTGCCGCAGTTCACCGACAAGAGCAAAGACTTCCTGGAGCCTGATTTTGAGGCTACTGTATCGTTCCTGAAGCGCCTCGAACTCGGCAGACTCCGTTTCACCCGACTCCACGGTCTTGGCCAAATCCTCCATCGCTGTCGGCTCGTCGTCGATGATCGGCAGGACCTCGGGCCTCCCGATTGCTCCGACTTGAATCTGCACCAGGGCGAAACCGGCCTCCGCAACCTCGGTTTCGAAGGTGCCGATCGTCTCTTTTTCCTGATCTCTGAGATCCTCGACAGCCTTGTCGATTTTCTTTCGAAACGCCTGGTCCTTGGCCATGGTGGGAAGCTTCTCGGACAGGTCCCGCACAAGATCGTTCATGCAGTCCCGGAACCTGCGGCCCGCTCCCGGCTCCAAAAATACGGCGCAGGGTTCCTCCGGTCGAATGAAATTGTAGACGTAGCAGACATCATCGGGCCGGGGCTGGTCGGTCGACCGTCCCTCAAGGAACTGCTTGATCGTCGTCAACCGACCCGTTCCAGACAGACCGGTGACAAAGACGTTGTAACCGACGCCCCGCATGCCCAGGCCGAAAGCAATTGCCTGAACCGCCCGATCCTGCCCGATGATCGTCGGCGCCGGCGCCACCTCGGAGGAACTGTCCCACGGTACCCAAGGCTCCGGACAGGTCCACGACAACTCGTCAATACCTATTTGACGCATCTGCAATCCCCTCTCAACGACTCTCACGCCAACGAAGCAGAACCGGCAGCACGGTGATGCTGATGACCGCGGTTGCCAGGGCGCCCAAGATGGCCGCAAAACCCACTGAACGCAACCCCGGATAGTGGGACAAGACCAACGATCCGAAACCGACCATTGTTGTCAGAGCCGCAACAGCAATCGCCTTCGAAATACCAGCGAGCGCCTCCGGACTTCCACCGGTCTCAAACCAGCGATGAAGGAAATGCACACTGTAGTCGACACCAATCCCGATCACCATGGTAATGACGAAGATATTCATAAAGTTGATGCAAAGACCGAGAAACGACATCACCCCAAGCATCCAGACCAGGCCCAGGACCAACGGCAGCAGCGCCAGCGCCGACCGGCCCGGCGATCCAAAGTCGGCCCACATCAAGAGAAACACCAATACGATTCCGATTGCAGAAGCTCTGAAAGCATCTCCCCACACGATTCGCCGCAGCTCAGCTGAAACGACGTTCGGCCCTGTCAAAACGGCTCCGGGATATTGATCCACAAGTGCCTCCAGCGCGGGCGGCGCCTCCCGCCGCCACCGCC
>JAOZPW010000030.1:16264-20486 GCA_029932545.1 Thermoanaerobaculales bacterium
GAGGAGCGTGCCTTCGAGGTCGTCAAGTGACAGCGGTTCCGTCAGTGCCAACCCCAGCTCGAAACGCTCGATACCGTCAGCAAAAGGCGCAGGATTCAGACCGGCCCGCCGGAGCGCCTCGGAGAACCGCGCCGAAAGATCAACAGCAGCGTCCGGCTTGGCTTTCAAAACATCGAGCACTTTCGCCTGACTCTCGTAATCAGGGAAGAGATCGATGATGGTGTCGACGTCGGCCAGGTTCTCGCCATCGACAAGGGCCTCCAACTCCGGCAGGAGGCTTCGGGCTGCTGAGATCGCCTCCCGTTCCGTCCGGCCGTCAACCCGGACCGTCATCGGCGTAAACCGAAGACCAAACTTTTCCATGACCTCGGTCCTCAGTTTCATGCCCTGGTTGTCCGGCGACCGCATGTTCTGAATGTCATCGTCGAATCGAAGGTCCCACGCACCCCATGCAAAAATGACGGTCAACAGGGCAGCACTCATAATGACGAGTCTGGGACGTCTCAATGCAGCCGCACAGAGCCGGTCGGCGCCGAAACTCTGTATGACGTGGAGTGTTTCTCTCCGACTCCGGTGCTGCAACGTGGTCAGCAGTGCCGGGAGCAACAAAAAGACCGTTACCACCAGCAGAAGGATTCCTGTCCCTGTCAGAAGACCCAATTCGGTCAGTCCTCTAAAGTCGGTAGCTAGAAAAGCAAAGAAGGTCGCTGCGGTGGTCACGGCACCCAGGAGAACGCCCACTCCGGTATGACGCGCCATGGCGTCGATCGCTTCGACGTGATCGGTACCTGCCTGACGCTCCTCGACATAACGGCCGTACAAGACAATGATGAAGTCGATGCCCAAACCGACCAGAAGACCGCCGAAGGCCGATGTCAGAGAGTTCATCCGGCCCAGGACCAATATGCCGAAGGCTAAGGTCAGACCCAACCCGGTTGCCAGAGGCACGAAAGCGTAGACCAGGGCCGCCTTCCGCCTGAATGCCAACATAAACAGGAGCATGACTCCGACCAGGGCGGAGCCCAATCCCAGCACTGCATCTGACACGATCAACTCGCTGTCATCCAGGGTGACGACGTAACCGCCGGTGAACTCGACGGCAGGCGGCTCACCGGCCCATCCTTCGGCCTCCCAGTTTTCCCGGGCTTCATCCAACTTGAGGTCGAGCCCCGACACCAACTCCCGATTAAAGGCCAGGTCCTGGGCCGGCTTGATCGGGCGAGCGAGCATCAACAGCATTTGACCCGAGGAATCAACTAAAACCCCGGTCTCCGGGTCGGCCGAGACCTCGATGCCGCCCAGCCGAACTCGTGACAGCAACCGCGGCAACAGGCCAAAAGGATCAGCTCGAACGGCTTCCTTGGTTATCAGTCCCTGAGGAGCCATCAGATCGGCGAATACAGCGTTTGCCCGTTCCTCAAGGCCTGGATCATCAAGTTCGGCAATCATCGCCTCGACTTCGTCGGGATCCATGAACAACACGGCCCGCCCAAGGAGCGGCTGGATGATCTCTATCGAATTATCGACCCGATACTCGACCCATTCGATCAACTGCCATGACTGAAGACCTGCAGCCAGATGGTCGGCGAACGCCAACTCCCGCTCCCGATGTTCTTCGGGGCCCAGTCGCACAACGACCAGCAACGTATCCACCGTTCCGAAGCGCTCGATCGTACTCTTGAAGTTCTGGACCGCCCGGTTGTGCTGGGGGACCAGCGAAAGAATGTCGGTTTCGACGTTGATGCGTGTCGCCAACAGACCCGCCACAACCCACGTCGCCAACGACAGGGCGATGACCGCGCGGGGAAATCGCCGCCCAACCCGAACCAGAAACAGGGGTAGGCGTCGGGGCAGCAGTCGTCCACTCATGTGCTGACCCCGCGTACCCCAGAAGACCCGATCCCAATCATCATGCCTTTCCTTCGGCCAGCAACGATCGATTCTGCCAGAAATACACGACCATCGACACGACGGTCAGCACCAATGCGACCCACAATGAAACGTGGCCGAGAACGATCCAGCTCCCCAGCTTCTTCCCGAGAATCAGAATCGCAACGGCGATCACCTGGGCAACCATCTTGGCCTTACCCCAAGAATTGGCAGCAATCGGCAATCCGCGTTCCAAGGCAATCAAACGGAGAGCGGTCACGGCAAATTCCCGGCCGACGATGATGGTCACCATCCACGCCGGAGCCAGGTCGAGTTCCACCAATGAAATGAAGGCCGCAGTGATCAGAAGTTTGTCGGCAATCGGGTCAAGCAGGCTTCCCATCACCGTCACGGCGCCGGTACGGCGGGCTATGAACCCGTCGAAGTAGTCGGTCACGGTCGCCACAATAAAGATCCCCAGACCCCAAAACTCTCGATCCGGAAACTCGGTCAACAAAACGGCCACGAGAACCGGTACCAGGACGATTCTAAAGGCAGTCAGACTGTTCGGAATATTCCACATGGCATCCCTCTCACCCATGGGTTTGAAACCCATCGCGTTGCGAGAGTCTACCTGATCTGACCCGGCTTCGCCGGGTGTCGATAGCTATCAGCTCTCAGCCGTCAGCCTTCTGGCATTCTGGCCTCCCAGCCTCCTGGCGTCCCAGCTTCCCAGCTTCCCAGCGTATACTCCCCCCTGCACCGCCGAGCCGAAAGGATTCGGCTTCGAAATCATGCTTATTACCGGCCACTGCACCGTCCATCCCTCCCACGAGGCACAACATCGCTGCCGATCCTGCGGTTGTTGGTTGTGCGACAGGTGCGCCCGGACCGCCACTCAGGGCACTTTCTGCAGCACACGATGCCGAAGGATCTTCCGTCTCCGGTCTCTCGGCCGATCCATACGGCATTTATTTACTGCCCCACTGGAAGGACCATGGGTCGTTGGTCTTGTCGGTGGCCTGGTAGCCCTGATCGTGGCCGGAGCCGGATTGCTGGCGGCCCGCCTCGTCGAGGTCTCCCGGCCAATTCCACCGCCCGCCCCGATCCCTATTTTTCGTCTGGTTGATACCGGAGGAGTCTTGGACGTCGCCATCGAGGGTTCTCCGGGCCGACACGCCATCGTCATTGATCCTACCGGACGGTCCAATACCGTCACACTCGACGACAAGGGGAAGGCCCTCCTGCGAGACGTTCACACCTCCCACCTCCTACAACCTGAGTCCCAACCCACTGTTGTACACCGACAAACGCCAAGCCCCAGTCCCTCTCCAGTCCCCACCAAGACTGCCCCCCCCCCCACTGCCACGCCGGCCCCAACGCCAACACCGTCCCCAACGCCAATACCGACCCCAATGCCAACACCGACACCAATGCCAACACCGACACCAATGCCGGCTCAACCTCCCAGACCCCGTGCAACAACCCCTCCGGGTGCGCCTCCAATCCTCCACCTTGTGACAGACAGCGGGCCGTCGATCGCCATCACCTTCGACGGGGGCGCGTCGAGCAACCGCACGGCCGAGCTTCTGGATCTCCTCGAGGAACTGAACATCAAGGCAACTCTTTTCCTGACCGGCCAGTTCATCGAGAAGCACCCCACCCTGGTCCGCCGCGCGGTCCTGGACGGTCACGAGGTCGGAAACCACACATTCAACCACCCTCATCTAACGTCGTGGGAGCAGGACCGCCGTCACCGAACACTGCCGGGCATCACCAAGGCAGTCCTTCTGGCAGAACTCGAACGATCGGAACGGGCCTTTCAAAAGGCAACCGGAAGGCCGATGGCACCGTTCTGGCGAGCCCCGTACGGCGAAGAAAACGCCACACTTCGGGCCTGGGCCCTCGACGGGGGCTATCTCCACGTCCGCTGGAGCTCTCTGGAAGGCCGATCGCTGGACTCACTTGACTGGGTCGAAGACGAACACTCCAGCTTGTATCGGGATTCAAAAAGGATCATGAACAGGCTTCTCGCCTTCCCGCACCTCGAGGGCGGTATCGTCTTGATGCATTTGGCTTCCGCTCGGGAGGAGGCCCCCTGGGCCCACCTACCAGAGTTCGTCGAAGCATTACGAAAACGAGGTATTGAGCCGCGCAGGATCTCAACCTTGTTGAGGCAGTCCGCAGTTTGGAAGAAATGGCTCTTGCGGGCCGAGACCCGCCATCAAGACCTCTGGAAATAATAATTTTTTGAGGCCCGACCGGACCTGATCAAGGGAGATCCCATGGACGTTCACAGCAAAACCGTTCTCATCACCGGCGCTTCGTCGGGTATCGGCGCTGCATGCGCTTT
>JAOZPW010000242.1 GCA_029932545.1 Thermoanaerobaculales bacterium
TCATCGACGGCTCGGTTGGGAGTTCTGCTCGGTGAAGAGAGGGCGCACCCGGCACACGCCGATTTGAAGGTTTGGGCGGTCTTGGATTTTGAGGCTATCGTTGACCTCGTCCTCTTCGACACAAATCCTCAAACACCCTCTCGTAGCACTCGTGGACCCCGGAATCGAAGCAGACCAGTAACACCATCTCGAGCGACTCCGACTCGTCCAATTCCAGGAAACTCACCACCTCTTTGACGGCGATTTCGGCCGCCGCAGAAAGGGGATATCCATAGATCCCACAGCTGATCGCCGGGAAGGCGATCGTTCGGGCCCCGTGTTCAACCGCCAGTTCCAGAGATCGTCGATAACAGGATGCCAGGAGGCTGGGTTCGCCAGCCTGCCCCCCTTGCCAGATGGGGCCCACAGCATGAATCACGTATCGGGCCGGAAGGTCGTAGGCCCCGGTGATCTTCGCCGATCCCGTATCGCAGCCTCCAAGGCGGGAGCACTCTTCAATCAGGCCAGGTCCCGCAGCCCGATGAATGGCGCCGTCAACCCCGCCCCCACCGGCCAGTCTTGAATTTGCCGCATTGACGATCGCATCGACTTCTACCTTCGTGATGTCACCCTGGACGATCTGGATTCTGTTCATGGTATTCAGTCTCCCTCCTTCCTTTGCAGATTACCCCGAGAAACCCGGCCACCAAAGCCGCTGGAGTAGGTCAAGTCCCCTTCACCCTTCATCCCTCCCGATTGACTCTCCGCTCAAACGCGGGTACAACCCATTCCCGGAAGGAGCATGGCGCCATGCTGATTGAGATCGACCCAACTGAACCCGAATCGTGGCTTGTGGCACGCTGTGCAGACATCATCCGCCGCGGCGGTGTCGCCGTTGTACCAACCGACACGGTCTATGGCCTGGCGTGCGGCATCTCCCACCTGGGCGCCGTTAAACGGATTTACCAACTCAAGGACCTTGACCCCAAGAAAGAACTGGCACTCCTGGTCCCGGATATGCAGACCGTTGGTCAATACGCCAAGGGGGTCACAACCCCGATATTTCGAATGATGAAACGGGTTCTGCCCGGGCCCTACACCTTCATCTTCCAGTCCTCCCCTGAGGTGCCGAAGATCATGCTGCGAAAAAGAAAAACCATCGGCATCCGGCTTCCCGACAACCCAACCATCCTGGCCATTCTGGCCGAACTGGACGAGCCAATGATCACGACCTCCGTGCGAACTCCGGACGATGACTTCATCAGCGATCCGCTGACGATCGACGATTTGTACGGCGCCCGAGTCGATCTTGTCATCGACGGCGGCCCCCTCGACCCGGAACCTTCGACCGTCGTTGATTTTTCCCAAGGTTTCCCGGAGTTGATCCGTGCGGCAAAGGGCGACGTCGACACTCTGGAACTCTTTTAATGCAACGTCCAAAGCTGATCTTCATCCCCCTCTTGATTCTCCTGGTCGGATTGTCCGGGTGTTCACCCAAGGCACCGGAACCCACTCCTGAAGAGGCGACCCGAGTCCACGTTGGAGACCAGGCGCCGGCTTTCAACGGCCACCTGATGGATGGAACCCCCTTCTCTCTGGAGGCACAACGCGGCAAGGTCGTGGTCCTTTCCTTCTTCGCTACCTGGTGTCCACCCTGCCGGGAGGAAATCCCTCATCTCGAAAGCGAGGTATGGACGCCTTTCAGGGGTCCGGACTTCGTTATGGTTGCGATCGCCCGAGAACACAAGGCATCGGATTTGGGCGAGTTCATCACCCAGATGGAGATGACCTTCCCAGTCCTTCCCGACCCGGATCGCGGAATCTTTTCGCTGTTTGCCGACGCCTTCATTCCGCGAACGATCGTCATCGACCCCGAAGGCCGAGTGATCTACCACGGCACCGATTACAACCCCGACGAGTTCGCCAAGATGGTCGAGTTGATCGAAGCCACTGTAGCCGCAAACTCGTCCGCAGCCCTACTGACAACTGATAGCTGACAGCTTAGCTACTTGCAACAAGCTACAAGAAGAGCAGCCACAAAAATGCACGAAAAAGCACAAAAAAGGAAGCGAGAGGAAGTTAACCTATTTCTTTATAAAGAAATATGGCCAACTACTTTGCCTTGATATGTTTCGATTCATGCCTTTTTGTGCCTTTTTGTGCCTTTTTGTGCCTATTTCCTTGTTTTTGCGTGCGCCTGGGCTGATAGCTGAAAGCGGCCGGCGAAGCCGGCCTCCTCACGCCACTCGAGACTTGCCTTCCGACCGAGAATCCAGCAAGAGCTTAACGTCCGGCTGTTTCGCCTGCCGCAGCATCGCCACCTTTTCCTCGACCGGTCCGAGATCCAGGTTGATGTTGTGGGAGGCCAATTCGCCCCGCATTTTGTACTCGAGCTGTTTGAGGCGCCTGTAGGTTCCCCGGTAGGCCTCGCAGACAATCGGGTGAAAGTTTCTGGAAATGAAAGGGTTGTGCTTGCCCATCAATCGTCGCATCCGGTTCGACGGAACGAAGTTGTAGGTATTGACGTCCGGATTGGTGCGTTGAAGTTCCTTTCGGGCCTGGGAAAACCGCGTGTAGGACATCGTCTTGTAATCCTGTTCGACGACCCACATGTTTCCATGGCTGCGGTTAAACCCGGGCTCTTCGGAAATCAACGGCACAAATGGATCGATGACGAAGACCAAGTCGGCGCCGTAATCGATCGCAGCCCGTAAATTGGAGGTCCGGGTGACAATGCCATCGGTGTAGAACCGGCCGCCGATCTCCACGGAGGGGAAGAAGGGGTGCATGGCCGCACTGGCCTGAACCGCCCGGCTGATCGAGACATCATCAAAGCCGACATCTCCAAAAAGCACGGCCTCCCGACGATCCTGATCGGTTGCCCCGATGTAGAGTTCCGGCCCCAATTCCCTGAAGTCGTTGGTCTGACCGCTTTTCTTAAAAAGGTTTCGGATTGCCTTCTCGAACTGTGCGTTGTCGAAGACTGGTCCCAGCAACACCGCATAGAGGCCAAAAACCGAGGCGACACTCAGCTCGTCCTCCCGCTTGAGCATGCGCATTGCATATCGCGCCATTTCCCGTTGTAGCAGGAACACTCGGCGAGGTACCTCCATGACGTTGAGCTGGCGCCAGCTCAGCTTGAGGCGATAGTTCCAACTCCGATCCAAATCACCGATCTTGGCAATGATCTCGTCGATGGCGATTCCGTTGGCCAGACAACTGGTGACCACCGCCCCACCACTGATCCCCAGGAACATATCGAAATCCCGGATATCGGTATCGAAAGCATCGTGTAGGCACTTGAGGACACCAATCTCGTAGTAGATCCCGGTGATCCCACCACCGGCGGCCGAGATCGCCTTCTTGCCTCGCCGGACACCAACCAGAACACGATCACAGTGACTCCAGATCTGTTCGATGAACCGAGTCCGAGCGGCGTCTCTACCCCCGACCGGCCGCGACGACAGCGAAGAGTCCCGCAGGCAGGCGCCGACATGCCTCTTTCCCATTTCGAAAATCAGCCGATCCACCCGTTCCTCGTCGGTATCCCCTACCAGGATCGCGACTCGACGTTGGGGATAGCGTCGCTCGGGGTCCGGCTCGTTGGCCAAAACCTCGAGAAAGGCGTGCAGTCCCTGTTCCTGTTTTTCGTAATCGACACCCTCGATCGGTACGTGCCTGCAGTCGACCATCACTAGGTTGTAGTACCCGCCGTGCAACATTTCAACGGCCTTTTCCAGACAGTCGACCATATCGATTTCAAAGTGCAGCCCGCGCCCCTCCCAGGAGCATTCGCGCTCCCCGACCTCACTCTCCACCCACGGCTGTTTACGGACCGATAGGCATAATTCCTTGAAGGTTTCGGGAACGGGGGCAAGAACCAGAATACGGCGAGACTTAGCAACCATGGGAAATTCGACCTCCTGCGTCAACTTTACCGCAGCGCGGCATAAATACGCAACTGCGAGACGTGAAGGGGAAATGGACCTCTAGAATCCGGTTGCACGTTGAAGAAAATCCGCGCGCCCTGAAGGACGCACCTGTTCAATATTCAAGTTTCTGGTTCCAGATTCAGGTTTCCGTCATAATCGACCATGGAGTTGAGGGGAAAAGAGATGAGAAGGTTCGTAGAACCAGAGGCGGATTCATTGAATAGCGAAGAAAGAACTCGAGTCCCCAAAGGCCTGCCGGAAGACGCCGGCAGCACTTTTGATCCCAGTCGCTCCACACGCACGGACGAGGACACGTTGCTCGCCACAGCTGTCTCCCTCCCACAAGACCACAGTCCCCGAAGTGAGCCCGCTCAAACCGAAGACTCATACGAGCTCCACCGAATGATCGGCCGCGGCGGCCTCGGCGAGGTATGGGAGGCGACTCAAAAATCCCTCAATCGAACAGTCGCCATTAAGCGACTTCGTGAGGATGTCATGCGGGACCCGAGCGACTCGCGCCAAAGAAAGCACAACTTTCATCGCGAGGCTCTGATCGCAGCTGCTCTCGACCATCCAAATATCGTCCCCGTATACGACGCCGTTGAGGATTGTCTCGGCCAGCCGCAGCTGGCCCTCAAACTGATACGCGGCATAACCTGGCAAAAAATGATCGAAGAGGATCAAGAACTGCCGCTGCCGGAACTCCTGGAAAGGCATCTTCCGATCCTCATCGACATCGCTCAGGCAACCGCTTTTGCGCACTCTCGCGGGGCGATCCACCGAGATATCAAACCCTCACAGGTTTTGGTTGGAGAATTCGGCGAGGCCTTGCTTTTCGATTGGGGATTGGCGTTTCTTATCTCGGCAGCAAGCGGGCATGACAACACCGCCACTCTCGAACTCGGCAAGGAGGAGGATTTAAAATCGGCGACGGCCTCATGCCCCGCCGGCACCCCGGCTTACATGGCGCCCGAGCAAACCGACGACAACCCCGACCGTCTGGGCCCTTGGACTGACGTCTACCTGCTCGGGGGAGTGCTCTACTTTATTCTGGTGGGTTCGCCGCCTCGCACTGGGATGAACACCATGAACGCCTTCATCCTGGCAAGCACTGGAGAACTCGAACGGCCGCGGCAACGGGCCCCGGATCGCGAGATCCCCGAGGACCTGGAAGAACTGGCGATGTACGCCATGGCAGCGAGTCCCGACAATCGCCCGACGGCCTTGGAGTTTATTGCCGCTCTTCAGGACCACCTCTCCCGAGCCGGCCAACGCCACGAATCAGCAGATATCACGCGCAAGGTTAATAAAGCGCTCCTGACGTCGGACAGGGACTACCTCACTCTGTCGCAAGGCCTCTCGGACCTTGCCCAGGCAACTGGGTTATGGAGGGCCAATCCACAGATCAGTGTTCTTCGCGAACGAATACTCGAGCAGTATGTCGATGCAGCAATCAGCCATGGGGATCTCGAATTGGCCCGGCGCATGGCTTTGCAGCTTCAAAACGAGGAAAATCGCAATAACCTGGAGGCTGAAATTGATCGTAGGGTCAGAGTGCTTCACCGAGCCACACGTCAGCATCGTCTCTTTCTTGGTCTCAGCCTGGTACTGGGCATGGCCCTCCTGGGCTTCGGTATTAAATATTTCGTCGATCAGCACCGGGCGCAGGAACGCCTCGAAGAACAGCACAATCTTGCAGTCAAGGCGCGCGTACAAGCGGAACGCCTCTCGGCCTTCATGCTCGCAGAGCTCACACCGAACCTCGAGGCTCTAGGCCATCTCGACCTGCTTGACCTCGTCGCAAAAGAAGCGATGATCTACTACTCGTCATTACCTCAAGAGGAAAACGACCTGGACGTTTTGAATCGACGCAGCCTGGCGTTACGAAATGTGGGGCGCGTGCTGCGCGACCAGGGGCAGTTGGGAGATGCCGAAAAGGCGATCAACAAGAGTCTCAATGTGATCGCTGAATTGGTACGTCAATATCCCGACGACTCAGAACTCAGAGGACATTTCGCAGATCGTCTTTTCGAACTGGGATTGCTGATGCAACTGACTTCCGACCCCAATGCGGCCCTG
>JAOZPW010000243.1 GCA_029932545.1 Thermoanaerobaculales bacterium
CCCACGGCCTTTAGATCCGGAGTCTAACGCTCTATCCAGCTGAGCTACGGGCGCAACCGTTGTAAATGAACAATATGGGGTGGGCGAGGGGATTTGAACCCCCGACCACAGGAGCCACAATCCTGTGCTCTACCACCTGAGCTACGCCCACCATAATATTTGGCCCGCCTGAGAGGACTCGAACCTCTGACCTACGGATTAGAAGTCCGTTGCTCTATCCAGCTGAGCTACAGGCGGAGGAAACGATGTTTTGATGTCGGCACTCTGGTCGGGGCGAGAGGATTTGAACCTCCGACCCCCTGCTCCCAAAGCAGATGCGCTACCAGGCTGCGCCACACCCCGACATTGAGTCCGCTCAAAATTCCAAAGAACTGCCGTTTCCGGCACGAACGGGGAGTATAGGCCTGGGGCGCTGTGAGTGTCAATAGAGGGTCGAAGGGTTGAAAAGGTAAAAGGGAATCGAAGGGGTCACAGGGTACGATGCGGGCCGGGAGGCCCGCGCTCCCTCTCAGAACCCCAGGAGCCAGATGCTCGCCGGCAAACGACGCCGTTCAAGGAGCGCGGGGCTCCTGCCCCGCATCAGTCCCCTTCTCGTGCCTCCGACCCCAACTCAATGCCGGCTGCCTCGAGGGCTGGACCGACAGCTTCGAGTTGCGCTTTCATAATCTCCTGGGCGCCGATCCAGCCTGATTCCAGCAGGGTGTGGAACTGATCTCTCGAGAAGGGCTCGCCTTCGGCGGTGCCCTGGACTTCGATCAAGCGGCCGTCGCCGGTGAAGACCAGGTTGAGATCGACGTCACACTTGAAATCCTCGCCGTAGTCCAGGTCAACGATGGCTTGATTGCCGATCAGGCCGACAGAGACTCCGGCGACCTGGTGGCTGATGGGCCACTCGGGAAGGAGACCCTGGCCGTGCATCTTGGCCAATGCCAGGACCATGGCGATCCAGGCGCCGGAGATCGAGGCGCAGCGGGTCGAGCCGTCGGCCTGCAGCACATCGCAGTCTGCGGTCAGGGTGCGTTCGCCCAGAAGGTCGCGGCGCACGCCGGCCCGTAGAGACCTGCCGATCAGACGTTGGATCTCTTGTGACCGGCCGCTGGGCCGGCCCTTGTTGACCTCACGGTCGGAGCGGGTGTCGGTTGCGCGCGGCAGCATGGCGTACTCCGCGGTCACCCAGCCTTCGCCGGTGCCTCGGAGGAAGCCCGGTATCCGGTCGGAGAGGGAGACGTTGCACAGAACGACGGTGTCGCCGGCGCGATAGAGAACGCTGCCCTCGGGGTAGCGAATAAAACCTGTTTCCAGGGTCAAGGGACGAATCTCGTTGGCGGTTCGGCCGTCTGCTCTCATATCGGGGCCCTCCAAAGGCGGGCAGTATAGCGGGTCGGGGTTGGTCTCTCAGTACAACGACCGTGCCTCCCCGAGCCCGAGCCCTCGTTACCGTGCCCGTTCCCGGGTTTTCTCAGGTCCTGCCCCAGCCAACGATATCCTCATCTTTTCGATGTGAAGAAGAAACACTGAGCCCCCAGACCAACAGTTTAAGGCGCCGTCAATGACTGCGATAGCAATAGAAAACAAAGAGGACTGCCCCCAGGTTGATGGGCTCTGCGTCGGGCTCAGGCTCGGGAACGGGTTCGGGCTCGGGGGTAAGGCACCCCCACTGCCAACCATTTGCCTTGCCCCCCGACTCATATTGTGGTGAAATTCACAAACTGCCGGAGACCCTCAGTGTTGGGAACCGGTTTATCGAGGGAGGGTCGCATGGACATTGGTTTGGTCAAGGATCGCAGGCTCTTTGAGCATCGCATCGGGCTGACTCCGCCCGCCGTCAAGGCGTTGACTCAGGCAGGGCACCGGGTGTGGGTCGAGGATGACGCCGGCCTGGAGGCCGGATTCTCCAACGAGGCCTATCGTGAGGCGGGTGCGACGATCGCCTGGTCCGAAGACGAGGTTCTGATGCGCACACAGTTTGTCATCCGGATCTCACCTCCCGCGGCCAGCGACTACGATCGGTTTCAATCCGGACAGATCGTGCTGGGTTCATGGCATCTCGCGGTGGCGCCGGAAGAGGGCTTCCGCACGCTTTTGGACCGCAAGCTGACGACGGTCGGCATCGAAATCATCGAGGAAGACGACGGGCACGCTCCGGTCTTGGAGGCGATGTCCGAAATCGCCGGCCGATTGGCCGTGATCATCGGCTCCGGTCTGTTGCTCAACGAGTTTGGTGGCAAGGGCCTTCTGATCAACGGCGCTCCCGGGATTCCTCCCGCATCGCTGGTGATACTGGGTGCGGGCACGCTGGGACGGGAAGCCGCCCGGTTTGGGCGGGGCATGGGCGCCCATGTCGTAGTTCTCGACCGGGATATCAAGGCTCTGAGACGGGTGCAGCGATCGACGCCCGACGAGGTTCCGACGATGGTGGCGACCCGAACAAACATCGAAAAGGCCCTGGCTTTTTCAGATCTTTTCCTGTGTGCAGTGGCGGTTCATGGGGAGCGCACGCCGGTTCTGGTGACCCGAGAGATGTTGAAGTCGATGAAGCCGCGGTCGGTGATCATGGACCTCTCGATCGATCAGGGTGGCTGCTGTGAGACGTCCAGGCCGACAGATTTCTCGAGCCCAACCTACGAGGTCGACGGCATCATCCACTTCTGTGTTCCCAACCTGCCGTCGACAGCGTCGAGGGCTTCGACCCGGGCTCTGACCAATTCGATTTTCCCCTACGTGTTGGAGATTGCCAACAAGGGATTTAGTCAGGCGGTCCGAGACAACCCGGCACTGTGTCGCGGAACCTATACCCACCACGGGCGGTGCGTGCGCGAGGGTCTGGCCGCGAGTTTCGGCGTTGACTACACGCCCCTGTGCGACGCCTGAGGAGGGTGCGATGAACTGGACCGATATCTATCGCAGCCGTGTGACCACTGCCGCCGAGGCCGTCGGGGACATTCAATCCGGCCACAGAGTGTGGATTCACCCCGGGTGTTGTACGCCCAAGCCTCTTGTTGACGCGATGGTCGGCCAGGCCGACCGCCTTCGCGATGTCGAGGTGGCACACATCCTGACCCTGGCCGCGGCGCCCTATGTCGATCCAGGGATGGAGAAGAGCTTTCGGCACACGGCGCTTTTTGCCGGTGGAAACGTTCGGGCCGCGGTCAACGCCGGCCGGGCTGACTTCGTGCCGATCCATCTCCACGAGATCTCCGAGCTGATCCTCTCCGGCATCATGCCAATCGACGTATGCTTGATCCAGCTCTCGCCGCCGGATGAACACGGATTCTGTTCCTACGGCGCCGGCGTCGACGCAACAAAGACCGCCGTGGAGCAGGCGTCGGTCGTCATCGCCATGGTCAACCAGAAGATGCCGAGAACGCTGGGTGACTCTTTCGTGCACATCTCCAAGCTGACTCACATCGTCGAGGCCGACGAGCCGTTGCTGGAACTGCCGATGGCCGCGGAAATTTCCGAGACCTCTCGCAAGATCGGTGAATATATCGCCTCCCTGATTCCCGATGGAGCGACGCTCCAGATGGGCATCGGTGAGATCCCCGACGCGGTTTTGTTGTTCCTCGGTGACAAGAAACATCTGGGTGTGCATACCGAGATGTTCTCCGACGGTCTTGTCGACCTCTTCGAAGCGGGAGTGGTGACTAACGAGCAGAAGACGCTGCACCGTGGCAAGATCGTCACTTCGTTTGTTATCGGGACCAAGAGGGCCTTCGATTTTGTCGACAACAACCCCTTCATGGAGTTCCACCCCAACGAGTACGTCAACGATCCCTTCGTCGTCGCGCGCAACGACAAGATGATCGCGATCAACTCGGCGATTTCGATTGACCTGACTGGTCAGGTCTGTGCCGATTCGATTGGCACGTCGATCTACTCCGGCTTCGGAGGCCAGGTGGACTTTATCCGTGGCGCCACCCGTTCGAAGGGGGGCAAGCCGATCATTGCCCTGCCCTCGACGGCCAAGGGGGGCACGCTGTCACGACTGGTGGACACGCTGTTGCCCGGGTCCGGAGTCGTGACGACTCGGGCCGATGTCAATTATGTTGTCACCGAATTCGGTATCGCCGATCTGTGGGGCCGGAGCCTGAGAGACCGGGCCCGGCAGTTGATCAACATCGCCCACCCGGATTTTCGGGAAGAACTCGAACGGGCGGCCCGGGAGCGGAATCTGCTGTGAAGGCCCTGGACGGATTCGATGGAGGCATTTTCAACGTACGTTTTGAGCCTTCCGGCCGGGAAGCCAGGATCGTCGAGAACTCGACGTTGATGGATGCCGTGGAACAGGCCATGCTGCCGCTGGGCCGCAGTTGTGACGGTGTGTCCCTGTGCGGCTATTGCAGGGTGAGAGTGGTCGCCGGGGCCGAGAACCTGAGCCCGGTGACCCAGGGAGAACGAGATATTTTAAAGGGCCTTCGTGCCAACGACGCCGAACGGCTGGCATGTTGCGCCCGGATCCAGGGGCCGGTGACGGTGACGACCAGTTACTGGTAGTGAGGTGGCAAGAAAGCTGTTAGCCTTTAGCCGTTAGCTTTTAGCAAGAGTGGGGGAACACCGGTTCTTCGCTAAACTCAATTGACGCTGGTGCGACATGGAATGGATCGATGTCGAACTTATCACCCGGACGATCCTAAGCTAATTGCTAACAGCTCTCGGTGGGACAGGAACCTTTATGGCCCCAGTTCCACTGGGTTGAAAAAACCGGTCAACCGTTGTTTTTGAAATATGACAGGAGTCGATGATGATTCGAAAAAACGTGGTTCTGATTACGGGCGCCAGTGGAGAGATCGGGCACGGGCTGATCGAGAAGATCTCGGAGGCCGGCGTGTCGTCGATCATTACGATCGACCTGCAGCCGTTGGCGCCGGAAATAAAACCTCATGTGACGCGGGAATTCACCGGGTCGATCATGGAGGATCACCTCCTGCAGCGGATCCTGGCGGAGTTCGAGGTCGAGACGATCTATCACCTGGCCGCCCTGCTGTCGACCCGCGCCGAATTCACGCCGGTCGCGGCACACCAGGTCAATGTCGAGGGCACGCTCAAGTTGCTTAATTTTGCCCAGGCCCAGGGCGAGAGCCACGCCCGTCCGGTGACCTTCATTTACCCATCGTCAATCGCGGCCTACGGCATGCCAAGCTCCGATTTCAACCGCAAGGTCAAGGAGCACGAGTGGAATATGCCGACGACGATGTACGGCTGCAACAAGCTCTACTGCGAGCATCTGGGCCGTTACTACTCGCGCTATTTCAAGCAGTTGGCGGCGGAAACCCTGTCCGGCAAGGTCGATTTCAGGGCCATTCGTTTCCCCGGCCTTATTTCGGCGATGACCGTACCGTCGGGCGGAACCTCTGATTATGCGCCGGAGATGATTCATGCGGCCGCCAAGGGTGAAGCCTACGCCTGCTTCGTCGAACCCGAGACCCGCATCCCATTCATGGTGATGGCCGACGCGGTTGAGGCGACATTGCGACTGGCCGCTGCGCCACACGACAGCTTGAGTCAGACGGTCTACAACATCACGGCCTTCAACCCGTCGGCATCGGAAATTCGTCAGTTGGTTTTGCAGGGATTTCCGGGGGCGGATATCTCGTTTGAACCGGATCTCATGCGTTTGGCAATCGTGAACAGCTGGCCTGCGGACGTGGACGACTCTGCGGCCCGAAGCGACTGGGGCCATGCGCCGCGGTTCGGATTTGAAGATGGGTTCTCGGAGTATCTCTTCCCAAGAATCAAGGAACACTATCGGTCCTAGAGACCCGGCCGGAAACCCTCACACGGCTGCAAATCGCGAATGAGGCACAATCTGTGCCGCCGTAAGTCCTTGAAGTAGAGGGACTACGACGGCGGCCTTCCGACGTCACATCTCGCGCCTTGCAGCCGGACACTGGTGAGAAATACGGGCTAGGAGCGTGTAGGGCATTGACGGCGGATGGATTTCGGAGGGTCGTTA
>JAOZPW010000244.1:0-3136 GCA_029932545.1 Thermoanaerobaculales bacterium
CCTCGACCGGAACCAATTGTGGTTCGATATTTGCCACCAGCGAATGGGCGACCTCGAGATATCTGGAGAGTGCGGATTCCGGCTCACTCAAGAAGGACGAAGAGTGCCTGCAGCGGACGCCCTCGAAGTGCAGATCCTTGAGATCGTGAATGGCTTCAGACTTGCGGTCACCGTGGTGCCACAGGCCGCTGTCGGCGTGAAAATTGTACTGAGGCAACAACTTCCAGCCGTGGGTCGCGATGAAGTTGACCGCTTCGAGGATGTAGTTGATTTCCGCGTCGGAGCAGAAGTAGTTGAAATTGACCCGAACCCAGCCCGGCTTGATGCCCTCACAGCCGGAGTTGATCGCCTCCTGGAATAGATGGGAGCGTTCGATGTCGATGCCCAGAAGCCGGTGGCCGTAGGGTCCGGCACATGAGCAGCCCCCACGGGCCTGAATGCCGAAGAGGTCGTTGAGCAAGGCGACAACGAAGTTGTGGTGCAGGTACATGGGGCCGTGCTTGATCATAAAGCTGACGATCGAGAGCCGTGTTGAGGTCAGACTGCCGAGGATATGGATGCGATCGTTGGCCGACCATGAGCGAATTGCCTTAGTGACGACTGCCATTTCCAGGGTTTCGATTGTTTCTTGGCCGACGGCGTTTTTGAGCCTGAAGACCAGACCGGCCCGAATGCTGCCGATGATCGCCGGGGTGCCGCCCTCCTCCCGGTGGCTGGGGTCGGTGATGTAGGTGTGTTCGGTCGGTGAGACGTAGGAGACCGTGCCACCCCCCGGGACCGTGGGGACCCGGTTGGTCAACAGGTGTCTCTTGACGACCAGGATCCCGGGCGTGCCGGGTCCCCCGACGAACTTGTGTGGCGAGAGGAAGACCGCATCCTTGGCGGTGTCTTCGTCCGGCCACTCTCCGCGGTGAGGGTTCATATTGAAGCCGACGTAGGGTGCCGCCGCAGCGATATCCCAGAATGACAGCGCGCCGTGGCGGTGCAACAACGCTGTGATGCTGAAGGTGTGGGAGACGATTCCTGTGACGTTGGAGGCGGCTGAAAAGGACCCTATCTTCAAAGGCCTATCGGCGAATTCCACCAGGCGCTCTTCGAGTATGGACTCGTCTATCCGACCATCGGCGTTTTCAGGAATCTCGATGACGTCCGCGATCGTCTCTCGCCACGAGATTTCGTTGGAGTGGTGTTCGTAGGGGCCGATGAAGACGACGGGACGTTCACTTTTTGGAATGTGGTCGCTCAAGGAGTAGCGCCGGTCGAGGTCGGCGGGAATTCTCAGGTTGAGGATGTCGATCATCTTCTGAATGGCGCCGGTCGCTCCGGAGCCGCAGAAGATGATGATGTCGTCCTCGTTTCCGCCCAATGACTGATGGATGATCTGCCGGGCCTCTTCTCTGAAATGAGTCGTCTGCAATCCCGTCGTCGAGGTTTCTGTGTGGGTGTTGGCATACAGCGGCATGACCTCGTCACGTATGAAATCCTCGATGAAATCGAGGGAGCGACCCGACGCGGTGTAGTCCGCGTAAATTACACGGCGCAGGCCGAAGGGGCCGTCAATCGCCCGATCGCGGCCGATGATGCCGTTTCGAATATTTTCAAGCAGGGTCTGAGTCTGTGAATCCATAAACAACTCCGGCGGAAAACCGCACGGATTGTTTATCACAGGAGCGATTAGTTGTCAGCTGCTTTCGGCGTCCGCCGAAAGCAAAAACCGGCCGCCCATTCGGGCGGCCGGTGTGTGGTTGTTGGCTGACAGCTGAGAGCTCCCTACATAATTGCGTACAGGGCAGCCTTCTCACCCGAGCGAATCGCGGCGGCTTTTGCCGGCACGGTTGGTAGCGCGCGGTAGCCAAAGTGGATCGCCGTCTGCACCTTGTTGTGGTAGAACGCAGCTTCTTCGTTGTCTGAGAGGAATGCCTTGTAGGCCTTCTTGTCGTCGGTATCGACTCCGGCGTCCGAAAGGATGGAAGCCAACTTGGTCTTGGCCAACATCGCCTGGTCCAGGAGGTAATGGGCGCCGAGGCAGGTGCCAACCATGTCCAGCAGCGGCACGGCGTTGATCAACATCACTTGGATACCGTCGGGCCGTTTGGGGAGTTCCTTGGCGATTGTTTCGACCTGTTTGAGGGCAGCGGCCAGGAGCCATGCGGGCTCCATCAGCTCGGGGTCGTTCTTGGCCTTGTTGAAGGTCTTTTCGGCCATGCCCAGTAGTTCCTTGATCGGCTGTCCACCGGCCAGGGACAGCTTGCGGGCGACGAAGTCCAGGGCCTGGATCCCGTTGGTGCCCTCGTACAGGCAGGCGATCTCGGCGTCGCGCATATACTGTTCCGCCGGGTATTCTTTGGTGTAACCGTAGCCGCCGTGTACCTGCACGCAGGTGTGGGTGACCTGAAGCCCCCACTCGGAACACCACGCCTTGCAGATTGGGGTCAGGACCTCGACGTAGTTCTTGTACTTCTTGGCCTCGTCACCCTCGGTGGAGTGGCTGAGATCGAGGTAGTAGGATGCTTGCAGCAGGATAGCGCGCATCGCTTCGACATAGGCCTTGGAGGTCAGGAGCATGCGGCGGACGTCGGGGTGTTCGACGATGGCCACCTGGGGCGCCTCGGGATCTTTCATCGTCTTCCAGTGACGGCTTTGCAGACGCTCCTTGGCGAAGGCCAGGGCCTGCTGGTGGGCGCCGCTGGCTGCAGCGCAGCCCTGCATGCCGACTTCGATTCGGGCGGCATTCATCATGTGGAACATCAGCTTCATGCCCTGGAGTTCTTCGCCCAGGAGGAAGCCCTGGCATCCGTCGTTGGCGCCGAAGACCAGCGAGCAGGTCGGGGAGCCGTGGATGCCCATTTTCTCTTCGATGTTGGAACATGCAACGTCATTGGCATCCCCGAGGGCGCCGTCGTCGTTAACGCGGATCTTGGGCACGACGAAGAGTGAAAGACCCTTGGTGCCTGCCGGGGCGCCCGGTGTGCGTGCCAAAACCAGGTGGATGATATTCTCGGCCAGGTTGTGATCGCCCGAGGTGATGAAGATTTTCTCGCCTGAGATCAGATAACTGCCATCGCCCTGCTTGACGGCCTTGGTCGTCGAGGCGCCGACGTCGGATCCGGCCTGGGGCTCGGTCAGACACATCGTG
>JAOZPW010000244.1:3146-5902 GCA_029932545.1 Thermoanaerobaculales bacterium
ATAGGTGTTCTTGAGTTCGTCGTTGCCGAAGTTCTCGATCATGACTCCGACGCCCCGGGTGAGCATCAGGGTCAGCGAGAGGGAAACGTTGCTGCCGGAGAAAAACTCGTTGACGACTGTGCAGACGAGTTCCGGCAGGCCCATGCCCCCGTACTCTGGAGAACCCGTCAGGCCGAGCCAGCCGCCTTCGCACACGGTGTCGTAGACCGGTTTGAAACTGTCGGGCATGGTGACGACACCGTCGTTCCACTGGGCGCCGATGCGGTCGCCATCATCGTTGCAAGAGGCCATCTGTTCCTGGGCAATCTTCAGCGCCTCGTCGACGATCATGTCTATTTGCTCGAGATCCCAGTCGCCATAGCGTTCGGACTCAAGCATTTTTGCGGTGTCAAGCCACTCGAAAAGCTGAAATTTAATGTCACGAATATCGACTTTGTAACTCACTGGATGCCTCCTTGAATTTTAGGTAGGGAAGAATATGAATGAACACTCATTCATTCTCTCCGAAGTGCTGCGGGTTTGTCAAGGTGCGGCATGGGGGTCCTGACGGCAAAATGCCGTCAGGGGGTCGAAGGGGTCAAAGGGTCTTGGGGTGTAAGAGTACAAGAGTGTAGGAGTTCAAGAGTGGGGGCAGGTGTACCATTGTTTGACGATGGTCTGAAGGGGTTTTCATGTCACCAATGACAGATGACAACTCACTTGCGGTGAGGATGTTCAAGGGTGCAGCGAAGGGGGCTCTCCTCGGGCCGTACCCGGGGCCGATATGGCGTCTGCCACCGACTTCAACGACCGGCTCATCACCCTTTCGGGTGGAGCAGGCGCCAGGTCATCGCACGAACGCGGTCGAAGAGTTCGAGAGCGCTGTTGGCTCGGTTCTTATCGATGGCGCTCGCCTGTGCGAGAAGCCTCAGGTGGGTGTCGACTTCTTTGGCCGAAGCATAGGCGATTCGCCAGTGGTGCATCCGATCCCGGCCTGATCGGCCGTGGCCTTCAGAGAGGTTAGCCGGAACTGAGCTTGCCGAACGAATCACCTGATCGGCGATGCTCTTGAGAGGTGCCGGAACCCGAGTGACGAGTGCGATTGAGAGCCCGGCAGCTTCGAGAGCTACCGAGTGCACGTCGAGTGTGTTGCTGGGGAGCGCGTGAGACATGATTTCCTCCGTGTTGTTCATGTTCTCTCCAAAGCTGGTGGGCCAATTGCTGTCAAGGGTCGCGGAGCGACCGTCAGGCTTGCCCTTTACTGCGATTGGCCCACCAGCTATCAGCCCATACCCTCATGAACAACACGGGGAAAATCATGTTACGGGTCACCACCGGACTCGCCGCGCTCCAGACGCGGAGCACGGACGCGGTTCTCGGACGCTGATGCGGTTCGCCGTCGCCGCCGCGGTTTACGGATGCGGTTTACGGTCCCGGTTCACGGATCCGGTTAACGGACGCTGTTCACGGGCGCGGCCCCGGTCTCCGTCGCTGTTCGCCGTCGCTGTCGACTGAACCTGCCCCAGCCCCTGTCATCTGAAACCGACGCTGTTCCTGATTACGGTCGTTGCCCACCAACCCGGCCCCTGGATTTCAAGCCCGGCCTTCGGGTCCGCTTCGCGCCCCCGCTCGGAGCATTTCCCGGAGGGGCTTGGTTACGGAAAATGGGAGGAAGTCGCCCCTCCGGGAAATGACCTCGGCGGCCTACGGCGTTGGCCGAGACTCGATTGCTGACGGTGTCGCCGAGCGTTGCCAGGTATTGGCCTTCTTCTCAACGACGGTTCGGGTGGGGGGACTGCCCGGTGAAGAAAGCCGTACCAGGCACGCGCCGTCCGGGAGGGGCGCTTGCTGTCAGAAACAATAAACCCGGCGGTTGCCCGCCGGGTTGTGTGTTTATCGTCGTGGTCCGCGATCTCGGTCGCGTCCACCGCCACCGCGGTTGTCGCGTCCTCCGCCTCCCGGACGACCGCCTCGGCGGTCGCCAACAGGATCGCGCTCTGCGATGTCCTCGCCGCGCTCACGGGCCTCGTCTTCGAGGATGACCCGGCGGGAGAGCTTGATACGGTCCTGACCGTCGATGTCGATGATGCGAACTCGCATCTCGTCACCCAAAGACAAGACGTCGCGGATATCCGGAATGCGCTCCATGGCGACTTCGGAGATGTGGACCAGGCCGTCCTGGTTGGGCAGGATCTCGACGAAGGCCCCGTAGGGCTCGAGGCGCTTGACGGTGCCGTCAAACTCTTCGCCAATCTCGGGTACCTTGGTCAGGCCCTCGATGATCGCGATGGCCTTTTCGGCCGCCGCTCCATCACTGGTGGAGATCTGAACGGTGCCGTCGTCCTCGACGTTGATCTTGGCGCCGGTCTGCTCGACGATCGCCCGGATGGTCTTGCCGCCCGCGCCGATGATGTTGCGGATCTGCTCAACTTCAACCTTCATCGTATAGATTCGGGGCGCGTAGGGTGAAATCTCTTCGCGGCCCTCGGAGATGGCATCCTTCATGATGCCCAGGATGTGGAGACGACCCTGGTGTGCCTGCTCCAGTGCCTGCTCAAGGATCTGCCGGGGCAGACCGGAGACCTTGATATCCATCTGAAGGGCCGTGATGCCTTTTTCGGTTCCGGTGACTTTGAAATCCATGTCGCCGTAGTGGTCTTCTTGACCGGCGATATCGGACAACACGGCGTGGCGTTCGCCGTCTGAGACCAGACCCATGGCAACGCCCGCGACTGCAGACGAAAGCGGCGCACCGGCATCCATCATCGACAAGGACT
>JAOZPW010000245.1:0-3722 GCA_029932545.1 Thermoanaerobaculales bacterium
CGAGCAACAGCAATAATCGTTACCGATTGGTATCGACGGGCATAGCACGCCGCGCTCCTAGATCCAGTGGTTCCTCATCCAGGTGATGGTGTCGTTGATTGTTAAGTCCACCACCGTCCAGCCACAAAATTCGGCACTTTGCCATCGGCTGCCTCCGTATCTCTTTCTGGTCAACTGAGCGACAAGATCGGCACTCTGCTCACGGCCCGCGCAGCGTTCTTCGTTGCTCTTTCCGATCCATGATCACACAGGCCGATCCCTGCTGGTAACTGGCCCATGGAAGGAGTAGAATGCATTGCCGCTTCGCGGCAAATGAACTCCTTCAAGGATGGAACATGACTCACTCAAAGATTATCTGGACAAAAATTGACGAAGCCCCGGCGCTGGCGACCTACTCTCTGCTCCCGATCGTTCAGGCCTATACCAGGGGCACCGGCATCGATATTGAGACAAGTGACATCTCGTTGACCGGCAGAATCATCGCCAATTTCCCGGACAATCTAACCCAAGACCAGAAGATCCCTGACCACCTGGCTGAGCTGGGCGCTCTGACACAGTCCCCGGACGCCAACATCATCAAGCTGCCCAACATCAGTGCCACCATTCCTCAGCTTCAGAGTGCCATCGAGGAACTACAGGGCAATGGATATGACATCCCCAACTACCCGGAAGAACCCAAGAATGACACCGAAAAGGCTCTTCAAACACGATTTGCCGCGTGCCTCGGTTCTGCCGTCAATCCTGTCCTGCGTGAAGGCAACGCCGATCGAAGGGCGGCAGCGTCGGTCAAGAGATTCGCACAGAAACACCCGCACAAAATGATGAAACCTTGGCCCGAATCAGGCTCCAAGGCGCGCGTTGCATATATGGACGACAAGGACTTCTTTGCCAACGAGAAGGCGATGACCCTCGATGGCCCGGCCGAGGTCAAGATTGAGTTCGTCGCCGGCGATGGAACCACCACCGTATTGAAGCAGGGCCTGAGTCTGCTAAATGGCGAAGTCATCGACAGCACTGCAATGAATGTCACCGCGTTGCGCGAGTTCTATGCCCAGCAAATTGAGGCCGCCAAGAAGGACGGCGTCTTGTTGTCCCTGCACCTCAAGGCGACGATGATGAAAATCTCCGACCCGATCATGTTCGGCCACTGTGTTTCGGTCTATTACAAGGATGCGCTCGACAAGCACGCCGAAACACTCCAGGAGATCGGGGCCAACGTCAACAACGGTCTGGCCGATGTACTGCAGAAACTGGACAGGCTTCCCGCCGCCAAAAAAGCAGAAATCGAAAGAGACATTGCAGCCGTCTACGAAACCCAACCCGACCTCGCAATGGTCGACTCCAGAAAGGGCATCACGAACCTCCACGTTCCCAACAACGTCATCGTTGATGCATCGATGCCCAACATCGTTCGTGACGGCGGCAAGATGTGGAACAACGATGATCAGCTTCAGGACTGCATCGCCATGGTGCCGGATCGTTGCTACGCGACCATGTACTCCGAGATTCTCGAAAACGCGAAGAGGAACGGCCAGTTCGACCCGTCGACGATGGGCAGCGTCGCCAATGTCGGCCTGATGGCCCAGAAGGCCGAGGAGTACGGCTCTCATGACAAGACATTCGAGGCGCCGGCGAACGGCCAGATCCGCATCGTCGATGCCACAAGTAAGATCTTGCTTGCGCAAACAGTGGAGACCGGCGACATCTTCAGGATGTGTCAGGCAAAAGACGCGCCGATCCAGGACTGGGTCAAGTTGGCCGTCACGAGGGCACGAGCTGCCGGAACCCCCGCGATCTTCTGGTTGGACGATGCCCGAGCCCACGATCGCGAGATCATCAAGAAGGTCAAGCGGTACATGCCCGATCACGACACTACCGGTCTTGACATCCGCATCATGAAGCCTGTCGATGCCATGAAATTCTCATTGGAGAGAATTCGCCGGGGTGAAGACACAATTTCGGTCACGGGCAATGTCCTGCGTGACTACCTGACCGATCTGTTTCCGATTCTCGAGCTTGGAACCAGCGCGAGGATGCTGTCGATCGTACCTTTGATGAAGGGCGGTGGACTCTTCGAGACCGGCGCCGGTGGCTCGGCGCCCAAGCACGTGCAGCAGTTCGTCAAAGAGGGCCATTTGCGATGGGATTCTCTCGGCGAGTACTGCGCGCTGGTCCCTTCACTCGAGATGATTGCCGCCAACACCAAGAATGAAAAGGCCAAAATCCTCGCCGAGACGCTCGACGAAGCCATCGCCATGTATCTAGAGAACGGTCGCTTGCCTTCCCGCAAGGTCAACGAGATTGACAACCGCGGCGGGACCTTCTATCTGGCGATGTACTGGGCGCAGGCGCTCGCCGCACAAGGCACAGATACGGCCATGCAGGGCCGCTTCGCCACGGTGGCAAAAGAACTCGAA
This sequence comes from Thermoanaerobaculales bacterium, assembly GCA_029932545.1. Taxonomy (GTDB): domain Bacteria; phylum Acidobacteriota; class Thermoanaerobaculia; order Thermoanaerobaculales; family Sulfomarinibacteraceae; genus DAOWGJ01. The sequence goes on from JAOZPW010000245.1 coordinate 2,418, forward strand.
GAGAACGAGGCGAAGATTACCGAAGAGCTGCTTTCCGCTCAGGGAAACCCCGTCGATCTCGGTGGTTATTTCTTCCCCGATCATGCCAAGGCGGAAAAGGAAATGCGCCCCAGTGCAACCTTCAATGCGATCATTGATGGAATGAGCTAGCCCGACCGGTAAGGCAAGGGGCTCCATAGGGGCACGGCGCGCCGTGCCCAACTCAAAAAACCGGCAACTGTCCACACGCTCGGTCAGGCGAACCGGCAAACCAACTCAACGACCCCCAGGCTCGGAAACCCTCGAATCCTCACCGGTCGGATACGAGCCACCTTCGGGAATCTCGAACCCGTGTGATTTTGCAAGGCGCCGGTCGAAGGTCAGTGTCGTTGTACATCCGGCTTTTCGGTCCTGTTCGCCAATCAAATAGTCCGAAAAATCTGCTGGGCCCCTTCGAAACAGGGCCACGGCCGGTCTTACGAGGTCACGGTCTTGGACCTCAAAGACAGGGCTTTCGAGAATCAGTTCCAACGCCTCTGCAACCGATTCTCGTCCGAATCTATAAACCCCGCTGCGTAATACCCACGCAAGTTCAACCAATACCAGTGTTGAAATGTGGAGTCTTCGACCTTCTTTTTCGGCGCCTTCGATGACAATCCGCGCCAGTTCACTCTGATGAGGATCATCCCTGGTGATGTAGCGCACCAGGATGTTGGTATCCAACCCAAACATCACAGTTCACCTCGAGTCCGCTGAAGATCATTGGCCAGGGCATCCGAGACCGCGGAATCCATCGCCTCGACGGATATTCCGGTCAGATCCGGGCGACCGAGAAAACCAAACAGCCGTCGGGCAGAACCCGACTGCGGTGTAACTATCACCGTGCCATCCGGGTTGATCCTGAACTCAACACGATCACCGGCGCCGACCCCAAGATGCATTCGAATGTCTTTGGGAAGAGTTATCTGCCCTTTGCTCGTTACGGTGGCTCTCGGCATCTTTTTCCTCCTTACCTGTAGTAAGGATACTGGATTTGATCTTGTTTTACGAGGCTTTCTTCGACACATCAGCATCATTACCAGAAGAGTACGGTCACAGAAGAGTACGGTAGTGTCCCCTTTAGATTGCCTGGGTCAGAAAATCACAACGCCGGAAAGGTTGGCCCTGGCACGGATGCCGCCCATAGTGTGACGACTTTTTCTCCAAAAAAATGTCTCCCCGCTCAAATAAGTGCTTGACAGTGAATCACTGGGGGTTATCCTAAAGCATACCGCTGTTGGCATATGCAGACACCGGCATGTAAATATAAGACCCTTGATAACGTTA
>JAOZPW010000245.1:3732-5882 GCA_029932545.1 Thermoanaerobaculales bacterium
GTTATAGGAAATGGAGAGAAGATATGCTTCAAACAGGTTTGAATCACATCGAGTCGCAACCAGATTTTGAGTCTCTCGTGAGAGACAACGAAAAAGTCATGCTGTGCTGTGGACGGATGGGTCCCATGTGCTTGCCGGTTTACGACATCATGGAGAGCCTCGGCGAGGATTATGCGAACGTGGCGTTTCGGGATATGGATTTTGACGGACCGGCGTCAAGTATCGTACGTCGGCTGCCACATGTACGGGACTTCTTCAGCTTGCCCTTCACCATCTACTACAATAACGGCGAGGTGGTGCACGCAACCAGCGGCATTCAGACACACCAGCAGGTAACCGAGAGTCTCGACAGGGCCTTCGGAACGGCTAGCTGAGCGTGTTGGACGCCGGTTGAGAGCATCGATTGCGGTGCGGGAGGAGGGCAATGGACAAGCATTATGACGTCATTATTTTCGGAGCGGGTCCAGCGGGCTTGACGGCCGGAATCTACCTCGGCCGAGCCAGGGCAAAAACGCTGATCCTCGACACGGCCACCGTGGGCGGCCAGACCGTTCTCTCCTATTCGGTTGCCAACTACCCCGGTGTCGAGGAGACTTCGGGGCGGGAGATTTCCCAGACAATGCTGCGCCAGGCCAAGAGTTTTGGCTGCGAAGTCCGGCCCTACGCCCGCATTGCCGAGGTCGAACTCGCCGGTCCGGAGAAGGCCGTCACGTTGGAGAACGGGTCTCGCTTCACCTTTCAAGTAGCCGTCGTTGCAACCGGCGGCGTCCCCCGGAAACTTGGGCTAGAGTCCGAGGAGGCATTTGTCAGCAAGGGGATCTCGTTTTGCGCGACCTGCGATGGCGATTTCTTCAGCGATCGCCCCATCGCGATTATTGGTGGTGGGAACTCGGCGCTCGAGGAGGCCATTGCCCTGAGCGCGTTTGCATCGCACATCACGATCATCCATGAATTCGACCACTTTCAAGCTGAGCCGTGGATCGTCGAGGAGGTTCGTGCGAACCCCAAGATGGAGTTCTTGATGGAGCAGGACATACGCGAGTTCGAAGGCGGCGGCAGTCTGGAGCGGGTTATCACGAAGCACAAGCGGACAGGTGAGATTACGGTGACCCCCGTGGATGGCTGTTTCATCTTTATCGGGTATGTGGCAAACTCAAGTCTGGTCGAGGGATCCGTGACCCTGAATGATCGAGGTGAGATCGTGACCGACGAGGAACTCCGTACAAATCTCCCCGGCGTTTTCGCAGCTGGCGATGTGCGAGCGAAGCGCTATCGCCAGATCACGACCGCTGTCGCGGACGGCACGGTGGCGGCCATGGCGGCTCTGGAAACCCTGCGCGGGTTGGAGCGATGAGCGGCGACCTGAGAGACATCTGTCGGGCCTTGGGACATCCCGCCCGCCGCGCCTTGTTGTCAGCACTGGCTCAGGAACAATGCGATGTGAGCAATCTGGCGGATCAGGTCAAGTTGAGCCAGCCGACTGTTTCCAAGCATCTGGCAACGCTGCGTCGAGCGGGCCTCGTCGAAGTCCGCATCGACGGTCGCCGACGCTGCTATTCATTGGCCGATGCTGAACTTATTCGAACTCTGCTCGATCTTCTCGATCGCCTGCAGCGTGTCCGGCAGAGTTGATTCGAAGTCTGTCCAACGCATCACCGGTTGTGAGTCCAGAATAGGCTGTGACATGTTTTGCCCCGCCTCGTATTTCAGCGACCGGACACATCAACTAGAATTCCTTGAATACTCTTGCCAGAGATTTACCGGGAGCCTGGATATTCAGGTCCAGAAAATATCCGAACGGTGTTTGGGACGTTTCGTAATCAGATTGTATCAACCTTTTTTCAGCTCGATCAAAAAGTTCTTTCGTTATCGTTTCATCTGCCTTGCTAAGGGATAAGTGAGCAAAAGAGTGCAGGACAATTCGGCTGGTTCCATTCTTCTTTGCCGCCCACTTCAGGTTCTTTATCATCTTCGTTTCAATCTTGGAAATATCATCTTCGTCCTTCTGCTCAACCTGGATGAAACCAATAAGTACATTTTCTATCTGCCTCCTCTCAGTATATTCATCAACAGCTTCCAGGTTCTTCGTACGGGTGCTGTAAGCAAATGTATTTGAGTAGATCATCAGAAGTTTCATTCAATCACCTTGT
>JAOZPW010000031.1 GCA_029932545.1 Thermoanaerobaculales bacterium
ACCGTCGGAGGTCGAGCGTTTCCTTGGCAAGGCGCCGCCCGATCTTCCTTTGCTTCTGATCTGCAGGGCGCGCGCGATTGGCGAGGAGGAGTGGATGTGGTGGGCGATCTGCGCGCTGGAGGACAGTGCGCTCCGGTCGCTGTGGGAGATGAAATCCCCTGGCAGGAAGTCGCACACCGGCCTGCTTCATGACGGCGTCTTTTATGGTGCAGCAAGCGGCAGCCGGACTCTAGTCGTCCAGGGCGCCAACCTTCAGCTCGAGCTGGAGGTCGGCGACATCAGGTACATGGAGGTGGCGGGCGGAAAGCTGTGGATGGCCGGCGACGACTTCGTTGCAGTCTTCGACAGACTGCCCCCGTCGAGGGACGAGAAGCCGCGGGTCTTTTCTCAGGGCATCGGCCGCGTGCAGGCAGTTCACGAGTTCGAAGATCAGGTCTTTGTCACCGCCAACGGGCGCCTCCTGGTCTACGACATGGAGGGCCAGCTGGTGCGCTCCATCGGCCAGTCTCCACCGATGCACGGGAAGTCCTGGATCTACGACCGGCTCTGGGCACTGGGATATCTTGAGTAGTCGGCCGCGCCAAGTATTTCAGAACCCCCGCCTCATCGATCGACCAGCCCCTTTCGCAGAGCTATTTGTGTCAATCAAACTGAGGTACGCTAGCGGGTATGAGGGTGGCTTTTGCCTACATCGGCGCAGAGGTTTTAGGGATTGAGATCCTCTCGGCCCAGCTCAAGCAGCGGGGCCATGAGGTGCGGCTCTTCTACGATCCGTCGCTTTTCGACGACAAGGCGATCTTTTCGATGCCGTCGATGCACCGTGTCTTCGATATTCGGTCTCGAATAATCGAGGACCTCGTGGCCTTTTCCGTCTTGACCAACACCTTCCGTTGGTCGTTGGAGGTGGCCGAGATCGTCAAGTGACGACTCAATGTCCCGGTCATTTTTGGCGGGGTGCATCCGACGGTCGGGACAGGTACAACAGATCCCCTGCCTCCTCGATCGACCAGCGCAAGTGACTGAAGTAACGGCGAAGGTCGTCCTGCAACGGGTTGTTAAACCAGAAGATATGATTGATCTTCTCGTGGTCGATCAGGCGGGCGAAGGCCTCAACGCCTGGGGGCCGCTGAGACTTGGTGACGACGAGGTCCTGGTCCCCATCTGCGTCGAGGTCGGTGACGGCGATGGAGGTCGGAATCGGCGGTGCAGGGATTGCCTGTCGTTCGGCCCAGGTTCCATCGATTCCTCGGCCAAAGACGCGAATCAGGTAGCGCTGGCTATCGACAACGAGGAGTTCCTTGGTCCCGTCTCCATCGAGGTCCGCAGCGGCAATCTCCTCGAGGAAGCCATCGACCAGGATTTCTTGATTGGGAACCTTCTCAGGATCTTTAAATGAAAACAACAACCGCTGGTGATCCGGAGCGATCTGGAATTCGTGCCCCAAGTCCCCATTGGCTTTCAGTTGGGGAAGGTGGGGGCTGTGGCCGAAATTTTCGAGGGACTCCACCTGGTCAAGGGTTACTGGGTCACCGAAAGCCATTGGTTGGGTCGTATCCGCCGCGAAGACAAGCGTCCGTCCATCGGGCGAGCCTAGGAGGATATCCGGGCGTCCGTCGTCGGTTGCGTCGGTGCAGCGCACATACTGGTAGGGAAAGTTCTTGGTTGCCCACAGGGCGGTGACAGGACGAAAGTTGCCGTCGGCATTTTCCAAGACGAGAACCGCCGGCGTGTGACGGCCCAGTGCCTGGAATTTTTCGACGCCGCTCCAAGGTGGGATCGGTTGGTTCCGGCGATCGAAATAGAATTCCTGGAGGTTGAAGAACGGCATGTTGAAGAAGCCGGCGAAGGTGTCGACCCGCCCGAAAAAGGCAAAGGGAATTTCCCGGTTGGTGGCGACCCGAGCGGTTGAAGGCAGGGACTCGATGATCTCCCAGGTCAATCTGTCGGAGGGGGTCTGCCTGAATCGGTGCTTTTCGTTGGGCCACATGGTTGTCAAGGTTGCGGCATGAACAAGCAGTGCGAAAGAAAGAAACAGGATTGCCGTCCGAGCGGTCGAAAGATTCAGTCGCCGAGCCACGGCTTCGGCTAAGGGGCGGAGGCCACGGAGTCCTCCAACGACCATCGGAATGAAAATGAAGAAGGCGTATCGAAGGGCCCCGTCGTTAATGGGCAGCAGGCCAATGTCGAGGCGCCACGCCGTGACGATCAATGCCGGAGGCATCGCAAAAATCAATGCGCGGGGCCACAGCAGGGACAGGTACAGCAAGGGGCTCCTGCCCCATTCGAAGAAGAGCATGGTGAGAAAACCGAAGATGCGAGGACCGGTCAGGGCAAAGGTGTGGGTGAAAAAACGACCGCTCGATGCCCCGGATGAGGCGAGCATGATGATGCCGCCATAGGAGACCGCCAGAGCGAGAGGGAGGACCATCCAATGCCATCTTCGTCGGCCGATCACTTCGATTGCGGCGAAGATGATGACGTAGACCAAAAGGTGTTCCATACAGCCCATGAACGCGACGGCTGAGAGGCTGAAAGCCAGCGGGCGGTCCTCGAAATAGAAAAGGAACAACATGGCAAAAAAAGGCATGGCCCAGACTTCCGGCCAATTTCCGGTAAATGCAAATGCGAACGACTCCGGCATCGTCCAGAAAACGAGAGCCGAGAGGAATCCGATGGTCTCGTTCTCGAAGAACCTCCGAGCCAATCGGGCGAACACCAGACCGGTTGCTGTGAGACACAGGGCATTGATGATATAGAGGCTGAGGATGTTCTCGAACACCGCCACAAAGGGAACCAACAGCAGCATCGAGGGCCAGAAGTGGTCCATCAGGCCCCATCCTCCGAGGTTGGTGATGGCATGGGTATGGACGAAAAAATGGCCGTGGACCGTGTTGGCCAGCGACTCGAACAGATAGGTCTGATCGACGCCTTTGGTAAATGCCAGGGCCTTGATCTGGAGAGCGTTGAGGATGACGACGCCAGCGAAATATATTACGGCTGACATCCAAAGACAGATGCGGGTCCAATTGCCGCGCTCCTTGGCTGTTGGTGAGGAGGACTTCCCAATCATCTGGGCAACTATACCGGTGTTACAGTTCCCGAGAGGGTGAACACTGACTGAGTTAAGAGGTCCGCGCTGTTCGGACTGAGGTACGCTAGCGAACATGAGGGTAGCATTCGCCTACATCGGCGCAGAGGTTTTGGGGATCGAGATCCTCTCGGCCCAGCTCAAGCAGCGGGGCCATGAGGTGCAGCTCTTCTACGATCCTTCGCTTTTCGACGACAAGGCGATTTTTTCGATGCCGTCGCTGCATCGCATCTTTGATATTCGGCCTCGAATGATCGAGGACCTTGTGGCCTTTAACCCGGATATCGTCGGGTTTTCCGTCTTGACCAACACGTACCAGTGGTCATTGGAAGTGGCCGAGATCGTCAAGCGAAGACTGGGCGTCCCCATCATTTTCGGCGGGGTGCATCCGACGGTCGTGCCCGAGTTGGTAATCAAACGGCCCGAAGTCGACATCATTAATCTCGGTGAAGGCTACGAGTCCTTCCCTGAATTGGTGTCGGCAATCGAACGGGGCCAGGATTATCACAACATTCGAAATCTGTGGGTCAAGGACGGCGATACCATCATCCGGAATGAAATCCGTCCGACCTTTCATGACCTCGATGCACTGCCCTACCCCGACAAGGCACTGTTCGGCGAGTATCTGGACGTCGGTTCGATCTATTTGATGATCACCGGGATCGGGTGCCCCTATCGCTGCACCTTCTGTTCCAATGATCTTCTGATGGATCTCTATGACGGGAAGGGGCGGTACATTCGCAGGCGAAGCGTTGACGACGTTATCGCCGAGCTTGTGCAGGCGAAGGCGAAATATCGACTTCGAATGGTCAAATTTGTCGACGATATTTTCACCCTCAACATGCGGTGGTTGGAGGAGTTTGCCGAACGTTACCCCCGTGAAGTTGGTGTACCCTACTACGCCCTGTCCCACCCGGATCATATCAACGACAAGAGCGCACGGTTGCTCAAGGCCAGTGGATGCCATCGTCTCGAACTCGGTGTTCAAAGTGTCAACGAGGAAACGAAGAGGGTCATTCTGGATCGGCCGGAAACCAAGGAGCAGATGGCCAAAGCCTTCGCCTGCCTGGAGAAACACGGTATTCACTACCTGATCAACCACATGTTCGGCATCCCCACCGAGGGGGAGGCTCAGCAGCGAGAGGCCGCAAGGTTTTATGCCGATTTCAGGCCGTCGAGAATCGGCAGCTATTACCTCAAATACCTGCCCCGAACACGGATCGCCGATATTGCTGCCGAGCAGGGTCTGATCGGGCTCCAGGATATCAGAGAGTTTGAACAGGGGTATTTTGCCACCGTTCACAGTACCGAGAACATCGACCGGGACCTCCTGCGGGTATTCAAGAACCACGAAACGCTCAATCTCCTGATGCCCCTGCTGCCCCGGTGGATCAATCGGCGGTTGGCGAACTCTCGGATCGTGACGGCGTTTCACTGGGTTCCGTCCTTCGTCAGGACGCTTCTTGATGTTTTCGGGGCAGCGGTCCACAACGACCATGAGACACGCCTCTTTGCCCTCTACTATTTCAAGATGGCATTCAAGGTCATAGGAATCAAGATGGGTCTAAACGACCGTTTGGGAATGCGGGATCCAATGCCCGAGTGATTACCGAGTCGTGGGGATTTTGTGGTGAGCCGCATGCAACTGATCCTGAACGATCTCCAGGAGTTCCTCTGCGATCAGTTGATGGTCGTTGAAGCTGACGACCGGCCGTCTCCAGCGTACACGGGACGTCGTTGTTTCGGGACGTCCCGGTCCTTGCCGGGCAGGCATGAGATATCGACTGCGTTGCAGTCCTGGTCGATGCCGTCGCCGCAGATTTCAGCGGCACCGGGATAGATTTTCGCGTCGTTGTCGTCACAATCCGAACCGCCCCATTGACGCCCTTGAAAACCGTCACCGTCTTCATCGTGCTGAACTTCGTGGGGGGTGGTTTCCACCGTCAGGAAGGGGATGACCCTGGACAGCACCTCGGGTGCGCAGCGTAGGCCATCGTGGCTGATTTTGGGGAACGAGAGATTGACTGTGCCGTCGAGGCGTGGTGATTCCGGGTTCTTGAGGAACCAGGCATCGCCCCATCGTCGTCCGTTACGCACTGTCATGTATCGGGTGGTCCACGCGTCTTCGGGCGTTTGCCGGGGGTCATGAGGCGTTTCGTCCGGTAGGAGAATGTCCTGAAGGAAATCGGCGCCCGGTGTCAGGTTGCAGCACAGAGGCAGGCCCTCAAGGCATTGCTCGTAGCTACAGGCGTAGGTCCCGTGGAACGGACCAGCGACATAAACGACCGAGTGCACGGCGTAGAACAAGTTGTATTTGATCAGGGTCGCCTGGGCGAGCACGGCCCCGGCACCATGCGCCAGGATGTTGACCTGGTCAGCGCCGGTGTATTGGAGCACGGCGAAGATCATCTCCTTGAGATTGTCGGTGCGCCGTTCGAGGCTGGTCAGCTGGTGGCCCTCGGCGGGCACGAGATCGAGCATCCACAACTCGAAGGGCGTCAACCCCTGGTCGATGAAGGCCTGGTAGACACTGCCCTGGGCGTTGCCGCAGTTGGCGCCTGTCCAGTCGCTGTGAATCCGTTGGTTGTCGGCAATGAAGATGACCGGCAAGTGGCGTAGCGTGTCCCGCTCGCGGATCTCTGATCCCCCGGCGCCCCCAATGACTTCGGGAGGCTGGACGAAGTCTGGAGGGAAGGCATACATATCGGCGGAGGCCGTCAGCGGTGTCAGACACGCCAAGGCGAGCGTACAGAACACCAACCCGGCGAAGCCGGAACCAAGAGGAGTCCGATCTGCGCTCCTCCATATAGTCCCAAAAATCCCTTTCGCCTCTTTCTTTGTGCCTTTTTGTGCCTTTTTGTGGCTATTCCTGTGTGTTTTCAAGTGGCAATCAGGCTGGAGGGGCCGCCCGCCTCGACAATTTGACGATGTGCAATTCATGGCATCCCTCCTGAACCGGCTTCAGGGGAGTTTTTCACACAGCGAAAACCGATGGTTGGGTCCCGAACCTCGAGGCGGTTACGCCGCACGTCCGCGGCGATCATATCGTCGATCGCGTTGAAAAAGCCGCCCCCCTTGACGTCTGCGCGGTCACCGTTGATCGTGGCGGTCCATTCACGAATGTTGCCGCCCATGTCCAGGAGCCCTTCCGGGGTGGCCCCCGCGGGAAAGCTCCCAACCGGCGCCGGCCCGGCGAAGCCGTCATCGTGATTGAAGTTGTGCCAGGCCTTGGGGCATCTGCTGTCGCAGAAGTTGGCTCGTGTTCCATCGGGGCTTTCAAAACCCCAGGGATAGCGGCGACCTTCGACGCCGCGTGCGGCGAACTCCCACTCGTCAGCGGTCGGAAGGCGTTTGCCCCTCCACCGGCAGTAGGCTTGAGCATCTTCCAGGTTGACATTGGCCACTGGAAAACCGGGTTCTCCACTCCAGAGCTCGGGGAGGGGACGATGGCGAGTCGCCTCGACAAATAGCTCATAGTCTTCCCAGCGCACTTCGGTGCGATCCATAAAGAAGGGCTTAACCATCACCCGGCGTTGGATTTCGTCTTCGTATTTCCACCGTGCGCACGAGCCTTCACCCAATGCCGGTTCGACATAGCGTTTGCAAATCCGGACGCGTTCGTCGATCTCGGCATCGGTTGACCCGGTGGTGAATGTCCCACCGGCGATCCGGACCATGGTGGTGGCGTCACCGAGAGCGGGGTCCAGGGTCTCGAGAGCCGGGCCCGGTTCAGTTCGGGCGATTAACACGGGGTCGAGTTCGAAGTCCAACGTCTCGTCGACGATCACAATCGATGTCTCTTGGGCTCTTCGAAGAAGTATTCGCCGAATCTCTGCCTGAATGGCTTCGGTCTTCAGTCCTTGGCGGCAGTGATTGACCACCTGGTCGAAACGAAACTGGGCCGGTGGGCGGAAATGCATGGCTTGAGTGAGGAGGAGGCGTCCGTCAGGCCAATCATGTCGCCGAGTCGTTCCGACCGCCGCCGGGGTCCATTGAGTTCTCGGCCACCATGGGGCATGACCCGCTTGAATCCACCCGATATCGCCCCATCGCCGTTTTCCTGCCTCGGCGGTGTCGGCCGCCTCGCACAAGCCGAAGAATTCTTCGGTCGCGGTCTCTCCGGCCTTTTGTTCGTGATCGGGCGGCAGAGGAGCATTGAGAAATCGGAGTTGGGCCTTGCGGGAGAAGCGGTGCGTATTGGCTTCAAACCACTGCCGGAGTTCTTCAGTTGTCGGGTCGAATTCCCCGGCGATGGCTTCAGCCAGGGTGTCTCGAGAGGAGGTTCCGGAATCGACAGTCAGTCCACGAGCCTGGAGTTCCTGGTCCAACAACAACCCCTTGACCAGTTCCGTCAGGATGTCTCTTGGTTTTGGAACAATCGAGGGGTTGTCGGTGGCAATAAACGGTCGCCCTTGCCGGCTGAGGTCGATCAGGTGATCGTAGTCTTCTTTGGAAATGGTGTCCGACCCGACGGTGGCAACGATCTGTAGATCGGCCGTTTGATCGGAGGGGCCGCAACCGGTGAAACCGAGGGCCACGAGTGCGCATGTCAGAATTCTCATCCGGAGAATCCGGCTTCGGGATGCTCGGGAGAGCCGGCCTGTCATGCCTCGGCGAGCCGGGCGTCAAGGTAAGCGGTGGCTCGAGGCAACAAGGCATCCCAGAGCGCCTTGGCCTGATTCATGGGCAGATCGTACCGCTGGACCAGTGGGATTTTCCTCAGGGGCGAGGTGAAGAAGAAGGTGCTGAATCCGACCAGACAGAAAGGCTGGTGCTTGAGTTGCGAGGTGATGTGCAATTTTTCCAGGGTCTTGCTGCCGCGATCGAAGCCCAGGCTTTTGAGCTTCGCAATCTTCTCCTCGCGGCCGATGTCGAACAGAACGGGCCGGAGAAATCTCAGTCCGTGGGCACTGATCAACGGCTTGATGTGAGCGGAGAACTCGGGGTGTTGGATGAAGATCTGGGTCTGATCGACGGAGGCGCCGTCGCTGATCTCTTCGATGCCGTTCTTCTTGGCATAGAGAATCAGCTCAGTTACCGAGGCCATCTTGCAGCCCATGTCGACGATCAGAGGGCTCCTGTACTCACGCCAGAGGACCTTGAAATCCTCCAAAATAGTCTGCATCAGGGGTTTGGTGTCGATCAATGAATCGATAATCCGCTCGGCCCCGAATCGGTCCTTCAGCTCAGAGGCCCTTCGAAGGCTCCCCTGCGTATTGATGCAATAGCCGTTGTTGAAGGTCAAAAGGTGGGCTTCGCCGTGGGTCTTCATACGTTCGACGACCTCGAGTGTCGAGTCCAACCCGCCTGAGAACAGGAGAACGAAAGGCTTCCCGGTCTCGGGCGCCTGCGTGGCACTTGCTGCTGAGGTGTCAGAGTCCATCGTTCGGCGATTCTCCTTGTTCAGGCCTGTTGGGATGTGTGAAAGACGGCATCAACCCGGGTCTTGATGAACCGTTGAAAAAGCAGGGCCAGAGCCCGGGCGTATCGCGGTATATCCGACGGCCGACGGAGCATCGTCAGATGGCGCCATACAATGATGGGGCGAAGGTAGAACGAAAGATAAAACTTGCGGAACAATTTTTCGAGTTTTTCCCGCGACAGGCCCTGTGGGATGAACACCGGTTGCCAGAAGGTGTAATCCTCGAGGTTGTCGCTGACGCTTTCGCCATAACTCCGAAAGATCTCGAACTGTGGGGCGCCGGGCAACGGCGTGTTGATCTGAACGGTGATGTCGGTCAGGGGTAAAGAACGTGCGAAATCGATCGAATCCTGGATTGTCTCTTCGGTCTCGGTCGGGTGGCCGACCATGAAGAATGCCTTGGGATGCAGACCGAGGTCGGCTGCGGAACGGGCCACCTCACGAATCTCTTCCTTGGTCACTTCCTTCTTGATGAAATCCAGGACTTGCTGATTGCCCGATTCCACTCCGATTCGAACCCTCCAGCAACCGGCCTCCTTCATCATGGCCAGCAACTCCCGGGTGGCGATATTGGCCCTGATGGTGCAGGTCCAGTGGACCTTGATGCCGCGATCATGGATTTCGGTGATGATGCCTCGAACGCGCTTGTCGCTGATCATGAAGAGAGAGTCGACGAAGGCGATATCGCGTGCGCCGTAACGCGTGACCAATTCCTCCATTTCGTCGACGATCCGTGGCGCCGAAAAAGAGCGATAGGTGTTGCCGTAGGTGCCGTGATCGCAGAAGATGCATTTGAAGGGGCAGCCCCTGCTGCTGATCATCGCCATCTTCGGCAGATACGGGCCGTCGTTGGGCTGTGCGATGTATTTTTCGAGAGGGAGCAGATGCCGGGCGGGTGGCGGCAGATCGTCAAGAGTGGCAATCAGCGGTCGTCGGGCTGTCTGGTGGATTCCCCCATCTCGACGAAAGGCGATGCCCTCCACTGAGCCCGGATCTCGCTGGTCGGCGAGTGTCTCGACCAAGTCTAAGGTCGTATATTCACCCTCTCCGATGCAGGCGAAATCGAAGCAGTGTTGAGCCATCGCCTGTTCGGCCTGGCTGGAGACGTGCGGCCCGCCAAGGACCGTCGTGATCTCCGGTATCGCATTCTTGACTGCTTCTCCCAGTTCAATCGCGTTGCAGAAGAAGTTTGAGGTCGAGGTCAGGCCCAGGATATCCGGCTGCCAGGAGATGATTTTCTCCAGCGTTTCCTCGGGACTGAACCCCTCGACCGCTGCGTCCATCAGACGGACCCGCATACCCTTGGACTCAAGGAGCCCCGCGATATAGGCAATGCCGAGAGGCGGTGAATTGAAGTACAAATTCTTGATGATCGGGCCCAACGGTCCGGTTCGTTGGGCGTGCGTGATCGGAGGGTTGATCAGGAGGACCGAGGGTCGTCCGGAGACCTGGGAGGATCCGGCTACTGGGGAACTCTGAGAGGGGTTGGTCGATGCCTGCATATGCAGCCGGATCGTAGCACAGGGGTCTCAATAGCCTCCGAAGGTGGCACACCGGTCGAACGAGAAGGCAAATGAACCGCCTAGGCGCAAAGATTACAAAGAAACACGCGAAGAGGGAGGAAGACTGGGGAGCCAGGATGTTGGAAAGCAAGACGGGAGCGTGGGGCTCCCGCCCCGCATCGTGACGACGGCCGGTGGAAGGAGTCGGTAATGGAAGCAGAGGCACAATTGACTCTGGTTCCATGCCCCACTAGGCTTTGGGCCGGGAGTCGCTTGGGGAAATGAAATCACCTGACATATTTTCTGGTTGCTTTCCGGCCTCGGCTCGGAAGTAGAATTCGTGCGTTCGGTAAACCTTGTCCGTTTTGCCTCCGCCTCATTGGCCTACAAGCTCTTTGGGAGGCGTCGGCCACTCAATTTAATGTTGGGTCTGACCGACCGCTGCACCGGCAGTTGTTCCTACTGTTCGATTCCCGAAAGGCGCTCGGAGGAGATGTCGCTTCCGGAGATCCTCACCCTTTTGGTCGAGGCGACTGATCTGGGTTGCCGGCGACTGGGGCTCTGGGGCGGTGAGCCGCTGTGCCGTTCCGACCTGGGTGAAATCATCCGTCATGCCAAGGATCTGGGCCTTTTCGTCACCGTTGATACCAACGGTCATTTGATTTCGGAGCGCGATGAGGACCTTGAATCGGTCGATCATCTCAATATCTCACTAGATGGAAGTCGGGAGGCGCACGACGCGACTCGCGGGGAGGGCAGTTTCGACCGGACGATGCGAGGGATCGAGCATAGTGTCGGGCGCTATCGGTTCTGGACGATCACCGTCTTGACCAAGAAGAATCTCGACCAGGTGGATTGGATCCTGGATCTGGCCAAGCGATTGGATTTTCTGACAACCTTTCAGGTGCTCCACCACAACGATTCCCTCGGATGCAACGAGGGCCTCTATCCTGACGACGACGAATTGAGGGAAACGGTGGCGCTGCTGGCCGCTCGAAAACGGGAAGGGGCGCCGATCGGGTCGTCGCTCAAATTCCTGCAGCACCTTCAATCCTGGCCTGACTACACACAGAACCGCCTTGATTATCTCGAGGGCGCCCCGCCGTGCCTGGCGGGGGATCTCTACTGCAATGTCGATGTTGATGGCAGCCTCTACCCCTGTTCGCTGTTCATCGACGAGGGAGAGGCGCCCAACGTCCGTCAGCAGGGTTTCGGTCCGGCCTTCGATACCCTGAACAGGAACGGCTGCAACGCCTGTTCGGCCACATGTTTCACCGAATACAACCTGATGTTCGGACTGGACTGGCAGACCGGTTGGAACTGGGTGAAAGCCTTACGTCGATGACCGGGGCTCAGGACCGTCCGGTCGTCATCGTCGGAGGCGGCATCAGCGGCCTGTCGATCGCGTGGCTTTTAGCCGAGGTCGGCGTTGAGACGGTCGTCATCGAAAAAGAGGAGCGCCTGGGCGGGTTGGCCCGGTCCTTCACCTACGATGACTTCACCTTCGATATCGGTCCTCACCGGTTTCATACCTACCTACCGGAGGTCGAGACCTTCATTCGGGACGTCCTCGACTCTCACACTCTGGAGATCAACCGCAGCAGCAAGCTTCAGTTCCGGGGCAGCTTCTATCCCTGGCCCCTCCACCCCAGCCGGTCCCTCTTTCGCTTTCCGCCCGGGGTGGCTCTTGGAGTCATTCGGGACATGCTGATCGGTTTCCCACGGCATGAGACCGAGAGCTTCCGGGACCAGATCATTCACATGTATGGGGAGACACTTTACCGGCATTTTTTTGAGGGCTACTCAACCAAGTTCCTCGGGATTCCGCCGGAGGTGACCCATCGTGACTGGGCCAAGACTGGGGTTGATCGAGCCATCATTGACTCCCGAATGCAGATCGAGAGTCTGTGGGCGCTGGCCTGGCAGATTCTGACGACCTGGAAAAAGTCCGAGATGAAGTTCCTCTATCCCCAGGGTGGTTGCGAGCAGTTCGTCATCAACCTCAGGGAACGACTGGAATCGTTGGGTTGCCTGATAGTGTGCGGGAGCGAGGTTGATGCCCTCGAGGTCAGTGGAGGCCGGATTTCATCGGTCGTCGTCGGCGATCGCACAATCGAACCTTCCGAAGTGGTGTGGACCGGAACGATCCAGTCCTTGTCCGAACGACTGGGCTTGGACCGGCCCAATCTCAATTATCTGCCACTGCTTTGTTACAACGTCATGCTGAATGACGGGCGTCCCTTCGACTTTCAGTGGTGCTATCACGGCTCGGCGGATGCTATTTTTTCCAGGGTCAGTGCTCCAGCCAGTTTTGATCCTTCCAATACGCCACCGGGGAAACGATCCCTCTGCGTCGAAGTGACGTGCGGTGCAAAGAACGGGGTGTACGATGAACCGGAAGACCACCTCGATCGGGTCATCGAGGACCTGCAGAAAGAAAAGCTGCTGACCACCGGCGGCGAAGTCATCGGCGCCAAGATTGAGCGTGTGCCGTGGGCCTATCCGATCTACGATCTGGAGTATCGGGACAAGCTGGGCGCTTTCGAGCAACAGATTGCCGACGTTGACAATCTGATGATGGCCGGACGTCTTGGCAAGTTCTGGTACAACAACATGGACCATTGCATCGAGGCGGCTTTTCCAATCCGCGATCAGATTCTCACTCGCCTGAAAAGGCCCTCGCAAAGGAGCGCGTGATTTTGTTATCTGAATCACTGTCTGTGACCCATTCGGATGACGGCGACCCCAAGGTTGAGGTTCTCCGAACGACTCGGGGTACCTGTCCCGTCTGTATCGAAGTCGTTGATGCTCGGCTTATCATCGACTCCGGTCAAGTTCTCTTGGAGAAAAACTGTCCTGAACACGGGAAGAACCGAGCACTCTTGTCGGAAAGCCCGGCCTATTTTTCGGAGTTGCTTGAGTTCTATCACGACATCATGCCTAAGAATTTACCGCAGAGGGATTTCATTCTGCGATTGACCGCCCGCTGCAATATGCGGTGCCCGATTTGCTTGGCCAGTTCCGATCAATTCGATGAAGAGGACCTTCCAAAAGAGCAATTGGCCGCGTTTCTCAAGGGCCGCGGTCGGCGGCTGAAGCTGGACCTGATGGGTGCGGAACCGACGGTCAGGGACGATCTTGCCGAGATTATTCGGATGGCGGACAAGGGCGGTCATATCACCGCCCTCCATACCAACGGATTGCAGATTGCAGATCCTGACCGATTGAAAGAGTTGGTCGATGCCGGCCTGAAGGAAGTCCACCTGCAATTCGACGGGTTCGAAGATGAGCACGATCTGGTTCTTCGAGGTCGTCCGATGGCGAAGGCACGAGAGAAGATTCTGGGGTCCCTGGAGCAGCACGGCGTTGCCACCGACCTTGTCGTGACGATTCTTCGAGGCCTGAACGAAAATCAGATGGAACCGGTCTTGGCCTATGCTGCTGAACACCCGTTCGTCAAGGAGGTCTTCTATCTGGGTTGTCGGGCATTGGGCAGGGCGACCGAAGATTTTGCCGACCAGGTTGTGGCGCCCGATGAGTTGATCGATGATCTGGAGCGGGAGACCTCCGGGAGGATTGCTCGAGATGATGTCCGGATTTTCCAGAAGTTGTACTTTGCGCTGTTGGTGGCGTTGCGGGTCCGGAAGTGCTTCTATATTCACCACTACATCGTCATTCGAACCAAGGACGGCTACCGGCCGCTCTCACAGCAGATGGATCTGACCTACTTGGAGCCGAGGCTTGAGCGTTTCAGGCGTTTGGTCAAGCGCGGTCGGTCCCGTCTCTTGACCGTGCCTTATCTGTTGTTTCACTGCGGGATTTCGGTGCTCCGAAAGGGCGGCCTGACGTTGCTTGCAGACGGTGTGCTGCTCAGTGTTCTCCTGGCGTTGGGCTTCGACCTGTCGAGAATCAAGCGTCGGATCATCCTGGTCGGATTCATCTCGGCCTGTGATCCCTGGATTCACGATGTCGAGATCTCGGCCAACTGCGGGAAGGGTGAGGTCGCTACCGATATCGGTGTGCACGAAGCGGGCGCCGACGCCAACGTCGAGCGGGAGCGTATGCACCTGATGGCCGAGAAGAAGTCCGATAGGATTCATGGAATTACCTGAGAGCCGGACCCGAACCGGGAGGTGGAATCAGGCCTGGTGGGGTGCTGGTGCGTTCTTCGTTGTGGCCTTGGTTTTCTTCGGCTTTTTCTTTGATTACGGTCTTGCGGTCTTTGATGAGGGTATCCTTCTGCAGGGGATCCAGCTTGAGGCGGAAGGCCGGATGGATTTTGCCAAATTCTGCCACTACTCCTCTCAGTACCGGTGGTTCGCTCTGTTTTTCCCGGACGGTCAACCCAACCTCGAGGTCGTTCGAGCAGTGTGGGTTGTCATCAGGTCGGCAACCGCCGCGTTGATTTTCTTGATTTCGGCGATGGTGGTACCAAAGCGCTGGGCATGGGTGCCGGTCGTGTTGTTCCTGGCCTTGCCGGGACCTTGGCACAAGGCATTTGTTGCGTTCTCTCTGTGTCTCTGCCTGTTCGCAATGCTTCGTCTTTTGGAAAGAGCGTCTGTTCTCCGCTACGTCTGGTTGGCACTGTGTATTGCTTTCGCATTTGCAGCCCACCCCTACACTGCGGCGCCAACTTTGGTGGGGTGGCTCGGGGTTGTGGCAGTCATCCCTGCCATGCGAGGCGGCCCGCTTACTGAAGGTTCACCACTGCGTCGGTTCGTGCTGTGGCATGGCTCTTTTGGAGCAGCGCTGGTTCTATTCACTGTTGTGCTTGCGGATTATGTCCGTCAGATCGATCCGCTCTCGTTAGGCGCACACAACCTCGGCCTCATTGGTTCGATCGCCTCGGGGTCGCGGTTCTTTGCTGCACAGTTGGCCCGATTTTCTTCGGATCCACAGATGGCCCTGACCCTCTCGATCTATCTGATGATCCTGCCGGTCGTGGCGATCTCGTTGTGGATCGTCCTCAAGGACGGGGGGGCGGGTTGTTCGGGTGCGGTCCGTGCCGCCGTCCTCTGTTTGGTCATCGTCGAGCTTTTCAATCTGTCGAAATGGGCCATTCGGCTCGACCTTGCCCATTTCCTTCAAAATGCTGCGCCGATTTGGATACTTTTAGTTTTTGTCGCCTCCCAGTTGGTTGCCCGCCAAGGTCCGGGAGTGCTCCTTCGACGTACGGTCGGAGCTTTGGTGGGTGGTTGGATCGTCGGAGTCGTCATTTTCGGAGTGACCAGCTCGGACACCTTTGTCGGAGGAATTGGATCCCGTCTTTTCACAACAAACGTCGACTTGGCCCATCCTCACGGTGTTCTCCATGTCAAACCCGAAGTCAGGGATTCCCTTGTGCGGCTGGAGAGTGCCATTCGGATCAACAGCAGCGTAGAAGATCCAGTGTTGATCTGTGCTTTTCCAAAGATCCTCCATTACCTCGCCGAACGGCGGAGTCCGCTGATCGTTCCTGTGATCGCATTTCCTTCCAGTTCTTTCGCGACGTCGATCGATGAGATGGTGGCGGAAATACGCCGAAAGAACACAACGGTCATTTTCTTCTCCGATAGCCCGATCATTCCCCGAGAGAGCTTCAAACTGGTCAACCTCGCTCCTGAGCTTTACGGCTTGATTACTACCGAATATCAGCTGGTTGATACAATTGATGGTATCCAGATTCGAACGGTCCGCTCTGCAGACGCCATACCCCTGAACTGACCATACGCTCCCAGGGGTTCGAAATCAGGGCCGTTGTGACTATTTCTCTCGAGACGGCAGGAGTCCCCGGATCGCTCTCAGGGGTGCGGTGATGCGCCAGGACAACTGTCGTGTCATGACGTTGAGGGTGTCGGAAGTCAATTGCCAAGCCTTCTGGGATTGATCCAGTTCCTGCTCCAAGTGTTTGACCAGGCCGAGCAGATTTGCCTTCTCAACTTCAAAAGCGGCATTGTCACTGGTCACCTGTCCCAAGATTGCTTCGAGGTCGGTGATGTTGTGCCCTGCCTGGGTGATTTCCTGATCTTTGTCCCTGATTTTCTCCTCGAGTAAATCTCGGGCGGTATGGAGGGTCGCCAGGTCTGTTTCCAGGCGCTGCACGTTTTTCTGGACCTCGTGGAATTCCTCGGTTTGCCGGATGTATTTCTTCTCGATTTCCGATGTCAAATCCAGTGAGCGGGACAACAGCTCAGCGTGTTTTGTTTCGATCCGAGTCACCAGGTGCTGAAGGTCACCAACCTGGGATCGGAGTTGTTCGGTTTCCTGCCGGTGGGTGGAAATCTCGACGCGCATCGTGTGGGTGGAGCGCTGGAAGTCCTCGATTGTTCCACGAAAAACAAGCCGTTCTTCTCGTTGAAAACTCTGATGGGCCGCCAGTGGGTTTCCGATCATCAGGCGGTCGGCGGTGGAAATTTCGGCAAGGATCCGGTCAAGAGTCTTTCGTTGAGATGGGTCTTCAGTTGCTGTCCAGGACGAGAGCTCCCGATAGAGATCAGCGACCCAGGGAAAATCATTCAGTACCGGTTCGTCGGGGGTCGCCTTGTTGTGGAGGAGGTCCGGGCGGAATACTGAGGTGACCAAAGTCTCGATGTCCTGACCGGGTTTGTTGGAATTCTCATTGAGCCAGGCAGCCAGGCGAGAGGCCTGAGCTATTGGGTTCGAAGCAATGTTCTCCAGTGCGACCCACAGCCGGTCATACCTTCGGGTTGCCAGTTCAGCTTCGATGAGATGGCGAAGCCAAAGGACAAATGAGGTTTCCAGTCTCATGCCGTCTCGCTTTTCGAGGGAAGCGGCAGCGGCGATTGGTGAACGCACTACATGAACGAAACGAATGGCAACGTCCTTTGAGTTCAGAACCTCATCCCAAAGGGGCAGGAGACGACAGAGTCTGGGGTCCTTGAGGACCCATAGCCGTTTCCCCCGGAAGTCCCTGTCGAAGATTTCCTTGATGTGGCCTCGAGCCGCAGTGGCTTCCGTTCCCGAGAAAACAGATGGATCAAGAGGGAGTGGATCGCTCCAACTGCGGCCGACGGCACGTAAAAAATTGTTATGATTCTCGACGACTCCCCGATGTTCCCAATACCCTTCCGGGTTGGCCTTCTCCGCCGGGATGATCTCGCCCCCGAGGTCATGCCCCATTCCGGCGATCAGGCTTGTGACCAGCGACGTGCCGCACCGGTGGGGGCCGAGAATGATGGTGCCGGATGATGTCTCGGATGTCTTCATGTCAGGGTGATTCCTTGAAGAGGTTGGGTACTTCCCGCCGGGCATTGAGGTCGAACCACTGGCGATAATCCAGAGCACCTTCGGTTATGAGAAAGGGATCCGGGAAGGCCTCGTACAGGTCCAAACGTCCATAGTAGGCTTTTCTATGAAGGTCAAGAATCGGAGTGCCATCGCTGAAAACCCCAAGGCGCCACGGCAACGGATTTGAAGGTTGCAAGGCCTCGATGCGGGCTCGATACCAATCGACCAACATCCTTGCAGCGTGTCTTTTTCCGCCGAGGTTCTCGATGTGCTTCAGGTGCGCGCCGGAGTCGAACCCGGTGAAATGATAAAAGCCCATCGGGAGTCCATCGACCGTGAACCCCTCGTCGAAGGTCCCGGAGAGTTCCCGTTGACTGATATTCCATGGGGCTACATTAAATCGTGGGTTCCTCAGGATGGCCACATCCTCGAAAAAGACCGGAGCGAAATTGATCCATTTCTGGTCGGTGAAGATACCGGACTCCCAGTTGGCCTTGCAGTTCATCTGACAGCGGTCCCGCCACCATCTGAGAAACCGAAATCCTTCGGGACACTGTTTGATACCGATGAAGCCCAGGTTGAAGACGCCATATCTCAGGCTGTCAATCTCGTGGAAGATCGCCGTGGAATCGCATTCGGGATGAATTTGGTGGGGTGTCAGCACCATGGTGTTGTCAAGAAGTTCCTCAAGAAGATCATCGAGTGAGGAAAAAAGGACGATGTCGGGATCAAGGTAGAGCACCGCGTCGCAGTCCGGCTGTTCGAGGATCTGGAGAGCTGCGGCAGGTTTGAGGGCCGTCGAGAGCTCGACGATTGAGTGTCCGAAGAGCCATCGCCGGTCTCGACCAATCTCCAAATCGGTCGCGAAGATCAAGGTATCGAAAGGCTCGTCCTCAAGGGTCGTTCGAAGGTCCTCGTGAACGTCGTCGGCGACCAGCCAATGCAGACGGGCATCGGGGCAGTGTTCTCTTACGGACTCGAAGAGAGCTCGGACCTTGCCCAGATAATTAGGTGCGGAGGAAGTGAAAATATCGATCAATAGATGGTTCCAGGAGTGGCCTGTTGCGGCGGATGTGTAGAGTCCGGTCTTTCAACGAGTGGGGCCGGCATTCCGCCCTCTTCCTTTCGGTTCCTCAGATCGTAGTAGTCGTCAACCATAGCTTCAACCGTCCGAATGGGCAGAGTCTCCAGTCGACTCGAAAGCTCTTTGAGAAGGGTGCGATCGGAATCCAATTTGAGGAGAAAGTCAACGATATCTTCGCTTTCGGGACCGATCAGGAATCCGTCCTCACCCTCACGAATGCGGTCAAGGAAACTCCCGACCGCCCGGGCGCCGGGGGGAATCGAGTGGGCTCGGACCTCGGAGAGGGTGTAACAAAACGTCTCGGGAAAGGTGGAGGTAAACAGCGCGAGGTCAAAGGCGCCCTCCTGCAGGAGAGCGCCCAGTTCAGAGTGTTCATACTGTTTGATGTATCGGACCCCGTATCGTGACATGAAGAGAGTGCCCTCTGGACCGCCCCCCAAAAAGGTGAGATCGGCAATCAAGCGGGCCCGATCGAAGGACTCTTCAAGAAGCTTCAGTCCTTTGACGATGTGTTGGGTGCCGAGGATTACCACACGCAGTTTGCGCCCCTCTTCAGCTCCGCCGAATGAGTTCTTCTTGGTGAGGTTGATCCCGTGGGGAATCACAGTCAAGGAGAGGCGCCCCAAGCGCGGGTCGAGTTCCTCCAGGTTGGCTATGACGTTCTTGGAGGGACAGACATGGCTGACGTCCGAACGACTGAGTGCTTCAACATAGGCTTCGCGAAGGTCGAGCCAGTAGTTGACCGAACATTTGTCGTTTGCGAAATCAACCGGATTGTTCTTCAGACAGTCGGTGAATTTTTCAAGGTCGCATCCCGCACAGGGACGTCCGAAATAGGTATAGACATTTGGGCAATAGGGATAGTAGTCGTGGTAGATTTTCGTAACGGGGATTCCGAGGTTGAAGATGTCCAGGGAGTGGCCCAGCATGCTCGACAGGTAGATGTGGCCGACATCGTAGTCTTGGCAGACTGTCTCCAGGATCGTCCGGTACTCCTGATGTTGGACCCGGGTTTCGCTGATCGGGTACTTCAAGACCCAACTTTGCAACTCCCGGCGGGATGCACCCTCAACCAGGCGCAGTCCAATGCCGTAACACTCCCGGGTGCCGAGGCTCTCGAGGACGAGGTTGTTGCATTCCCTGTCAACTGAGCAGAAATCGTGAACCCACCGATAAATCCCGCCGCCCCAGGAGTGGGAGATGTGAAGGTTGGTTGCTTTCCGCTGCTCCGGCCGATCAGATATCTGTTGATGAGGCAATGCGGGCCCTACAGATTTCTGAGCATCAGGACAGGGAGATTCCATGTGCCGAGTGTATCAAGATCCAGGTTGGAAAGACGGAGGGACGTAGCCGGTGAGAAGGTCGGGCTAAAGCTCTTCGGCATCGTCAAGGGAACTGGTGCCCTATTTCGCGCAATTTGCGTGTCTGGTACTCTTTGGATTCGATAACCGACTGGGAGGATTGTTGCCGTGAGTCAGGCCGTCTTCAACCCGTTTGCCGCAGCCCAGGGTCAATTCGACCGAATAGCCGATCTGATGGGTTTGGATCAGTCTGCCCGAGACCTTCTCAGGCGGCCGATCCACGAACATCACTTTGCCATTCCGATCCGTATGGATGACCGGCGGGTTCGCATTTTTGACGGCTTCCGGATCGTGCACAACGATGCTCGGGGCCCGGCATGGGGCGGTGTGCGGTTTCATCCCCAGGAGACGCCGGATACGCTGCGGGCCCTTGCGATGTGGATGACCTGGAAGACA
>JAOZPW010000246.1 GCA_029932545.1 Thermoanaerobaculales bacterium
CTTCTCAGGCCATTCCCTGGGCAAGCTGGTTTTGAAAGTCACCGGAATTGACCAACTTCAGGAGATACGACATCCATGATCCGGAAGACAATGTGTCCCTCATCGAGGGAATCTCTCATGGCCTGAGGAAAGAGAAGAATTGATCGGGGTTCCAGGGGCGATAACGTCTTTTGGACATGCGTTATTATAGCCGAATTCACACAAGGAAACCAACGCAAACTACCAGAACCAAAAGCCTTCTAGTAATTCATCCCCCTAACAATGCGCGCAGCGCATTATAGGAGCCTGTGGGGCAGAGGCCGGGGATCAACTCAACTCTACGGTCGCTTCGGCGGCCTATGCCCTACAGGCTCCTAGAGTGTGGCTCTTAGTCCGTGCTAACCTCCGAAAATGGGTCACTTTCCGCTTAGGCCCCCGCTTCTTCCGATGCCTCGGAACCTCGGGTGGGTGTTGAACAGGGCCTTTGGGCCGGTGGATGGTGTTCTCGCATGTCCGGACCCGTCGAGCGTGGTTCAGTTGGCATCGCGGCTCAGCCTGGCGCCTCGGATTGGCGGGCGGCTCCCGCCGGAACGGCTCGCTGCAGAGGTTGGTGAGGACACAGCTGCGGAGTTTCGGAGGCGATACCGTCTGACGGCCGCGGCTGCAGTGCTCAAACAGGATCTTTGTGCAGGCCTGGGGAAGAGGGCGGAGGAAATTCAAGCGCCGCTGGTCTTTCTCAAGGGGGCCGCACTCAATCTCCCCGGTTCTGTTCCGATTGGTTTAAGGGAGTCCTCGGATATCGATGTGCTTCTTCCTGTCGGAAAGGCCGAGGAGTTCTCTCAGTGCCTGAGTGGCGAAGGGTGGACATCGGAAGACGTCCCTCTGGGTGAGCAGCACCTGACGCCTCTTCTGCATCCGGGCGGTATGGGGCTTGTCGAGGTGCATTGGCGTTTGACGGGACTTCGGGTTTCGGGCAGGGAACCTGCGAGCTACGGGGATCTGGAAGCTCAGGGGCTTCTGTTTCCAGTTGATACATTTCCGGGGAACTGTTATCGGCTGTCGGATGAAGCCCAGATTGCACATTTGGTGACTCACGCGCTTGGGCAGCATCTCTGGTTCCCGGGTTCCTATCCGCAGTTGCGTTTCTTGGCGGATATGGTGGATCTCGGGGTGGATGAAGAGCTCAGGTCCGAGTTCCGGGATGGGGGATACCGGTGGATTGAGGAGGATGTTCGAGAGGATGTTTTCGCAGCCGCGATGGACCTTCTTTCTCTCTTCACCCGTGGTGAAAACGCCGAGGATGTTTGGAACGGTCACAGTCCACCATCGCTCTATCTCCGCCACATTCTCCTTGGTGTTGATGATCCGAGATACTTGCAGTCCATTCGTTTTCGCTCGGTGTCTCGGGGATTGAGGCAACCGGGGGAACGCGGAAGGGCGGTACTGGGGCTTCTCAAGACTTCCCTGTGGTTGACGCGCGGGCAGGTGGATCAACTCTACGGCAAACCCCGAGGTCGACTGGGTTACCTCGGCTGGAGGTTGTTTCGCCCTTTCGATGTGATTCTCCGGCTGGTTCGCTATGGGTTTTCTTGGATTTCGGTCCGTTTGGCCCGGATTGCAGGACCTGACAGGGGTTGAGCGGAAAGGGCCGATGTGAGCAGTAGAGCACCAGCCTTCGATGCCATTGCGAGCATTTCGACAAGGTGTCTTGAATGCAATTTGTCCGACAAATTGCATGGTAAAATGTGGTATGGCAAAGCTTTCCGAGAAAGAGAAACGAGCTGCGGCGAGACGGGAATGGCCGGTCGCTGTGTATCAACTGGGCGAAGAACCGGGCGATGATCTTTCGGCCTCGACGACGGCCGAGGAGCGGTTGGGCATGATGTGGGAACTGGCTCAGCGAGCCTGGCTCTTTTGCGGTAAACCGATTCCTGATTATAAGATCAAGGATGCGCCGGGAAGGGTGATTCGGCCTCAGGCATGAGTTCGACCGGGATGAACCAGGATTTTCTGGACGTGCTAGGCGCGCTTGTCGATTGTGGTGTCGATTTCGTTGTTGTTGGTGCACACGCTCTTGCCGTGCACGGAATTCCCCGCGCAACGGGAGATATCGATATTCTTGTGCGGCCGAGTATGGACAATGCCCGCCGTGTATTCGTGGCCCTCCAGGGTTTTGGGGCGCCGCTGAAGGCTCACGGGGTCACCCTCGGTGATTTTTCAAGTCCAGGATATGTGTATCAAATTGGTCTGCCGCCTCGCCGGATCGATTTCCTGACCGAGGTGAGCGGATTGAGTTTTGAGGATGTATGGGAGACGAAGGTCGAAATGGTGGTCGGCGATATCGAGGTTTTCTTCATCGGGCGTGAGGCCATGATCAAGAACAAACGAGCCTCAGGGCGCACGAAGGATTTGGCTGATATTGAGGCTCTTGAGGAGGATTGACGAAATCTGGTGAGAAGCTTTCCACGAGCCACGCGCTTAACGAGTTTCCCGGTTTTCATCTTCTTCGACGATGTCGCCCCCTGTCAGGGTTTTGAGGCCGTCAGAGGTTTGCATCATCAGATGGCCGGCGGAGTTGACGCCTGAGTAGGTTCCCGAGATGGACTGGCCCGAGGAGGTTGTCAGGCTGATGGTCTCGCCCTCGGTGTGGATGAGGTGGGCCTTCCAGTGCTCGACGGTCGGTTCGGGGTTGTGCAGGCTTTTGGTGAAGCGCTCCAGAAAGGTCGTGATGAGGGTTGTCGAGCGTTCATCCGCATCTCCGGGGCCGAGGATATCGGCTAACGAGGTTGCCGCTAGGCCTGGGATGTCTGAGAGATCCGGTGTCTCGGTGATGTTGATGCCCACTCCGACGGTGCCCAGGAGTCGGGCGCCGTGCAGCGCATGGATGAGGACTCCGCCCAGTTTGCGTCCGTGTACCAGGATGTCGTTGGGCCATTTGACGGCAGCGTCTTTGACACCGACTGCGGTGACGGCCTGGTGAATTGTGGCTGCTGCCAGCATCGGCAATTGTGCGATGCAGGAAGGGTCTGCCAAGGACCAAACAACGTTGAAGTAAAGGCCTCCGGATTCTGATGACCAGGTTCGTTGGGCCCGGCCGATGCCGCCGCTCTGGGATTCTGCCAAGATCAGGGTTGGGCTGATGGGAATGTCCTCGGTGTCCACTTGTTCCATCAATCGCCGTGCGAAAAAATGGGTGGAGTCCAGCTGGTCGAAGATGAGGCAGTTCCCGACCCAGGCGCCGACAGCGGAAATCAGCAGGTCCCGATCGATCATGTCACCTGGTCCTGCCTAGGAGGGTGTAGGGCATTGAACACCTAAGCCTTTCGGGTGTCGTTAAGACCCCTTTTCGTTGCATCCTCGGCCCGTACGGGGGGGGTTACAGCGTCTCAAATGCGCCACTTAACGACCCTCCGAAACCCATCCGCCGTCAGCCCTCCACGCTCCTAGTTAGGCTCGGTAGTGCCTGCGGCGTTCTCGATGTCCTCTTCCAATTCACGGAGGCGCTCTCGGACGACGATTTCCGCCATGTCCGGGATGACGTCCCAGGCAATCTTCTCGAGTTGGCCCGAGGCCAGTTCGACGACTCGGCGGGCGATGCGATCAACGTCGGCATTGCTGAGTCCGCCCACGGAGTTTTCATCATCCTCCTCGAAACTGTCCTCCAGTTCAGGCAGGATCTCAGCCTCGGGAACAGGCTCGACGACCGGGTCGGTTTCAACGGGAAACGCGGTAGCCGGTTGGACTTCGATTTCGGCGTCGTCGGCTTCGGCAAACATCCCAGGCTCGGCGGCGTCAAAGGAGTCAGTGACCTCTGCGACGACGGCCGCCGGGATCGGCTGGGTCGGCTCGGCTTTATGCTCTTCAATTATTTCGAGTTCTTTAGGAGTTTTGGGCTCTTCGGGGGCCGCAGCCTCGAATTCGATGCCATGCTCCGGTGCGGTACCTGCGCTGCCATCGCTTTTGGCGCCCGCAGCCACCATCTCAGCGAAACCGGTGGAGGTGAAGTCGAGGGCGTCGCTCTCAGGTTCTTCAGTGAACTCGGTGGGGGCTTCGGTCGGGTTCGACAACATGGTTCCGAATTCCGAGGTGGCCTCTTCCGTGCCCGGCGGTGTGACGGTGCCTGCGAAATCCGGGGGTTCAACCAAACCGGCAAAGGCCTCTGGTGCCGGCGCCGCAATCCCATCAAGGTTGACCAACCGTTCGACGGTCTCCACCAGGCTTCTCGCCTCAAAGGGTTTGGTGATGATTTCGGAGCAACCGGCGGCCAGCGCGCGATCCCGGTCGAAGGGTTCGAATGTGCCTGTCATCAGGATTACGGGGATGTGAAGAGTGGTCGACTCGCTCTTGATAGCCTGGCATACGGCATAGCCATCGGTTCCTGGCATGATCGTGTCGCAGATGACGATGTCTGCTCCACTCGAGGGTAGTTGTTCGAGCAACTGATCACCACTCGATGTGGCGATGACCTCGAAGTCAGTGTCGGAAAAGGTCAGTTCGACGACTTTTTGGATCGTCAGACTATCGTCAGCGAGCAGAATCGTTTTGCTCATCAAGTCTCCCTTTGTTCCGGCTTTGAAAATTCCCTCGAACCAAGCTCGACCGAAAAACAGATTTGCAAGCCGCCGGAATCGGCATTGTCAACATTAGAGATTTACCATGACAAGGGTCAAAAATCAATGAGATACGTGGCTGTTCAATCTCCCAGCATTCGTTTCTGTTTTGGTTTAATCGTGTCAGGTGGCGCCGTGGCGCCGATGAAAGTGGAGTGCTTTGAGACGGCGTTCCGCTGCATCCTGGGATATTCGGTCCAGCCAGCGGCTGAGGGCGGGCGGCGGGTCGCAGGAAATGCCCGAGGGAGGCGCCTGTATCCAGGACTGCAATACATCGAGATCGTGGCGGCCCAGGCTGGGGCCGGAAGGTGCGCAGTCTTGACAGTGCAATCCTTCACCGAGGGATGAGATGACGGCAGAATCGGTGAACTGGGCGCCACAGTTTGAGCAACTATCGAGCGGTGGCAGGAATCCACTGAGTTTGAGTAACCACAACTGGGTGTAGGCAAGGGCGCCGTCAGGCGAAACGTCGCCGAGGAGAGCATTGAGGATGGCTACGCCCAGGCGATAGCGGCGGGATGCGGGTTCGCCTTGAGGACAGAAGACCAGGAAGAGCTCCGCAACTGCGGCCGCAACGGTTGTTTTCTTGAGGTCGGTCGTCAGTCCGAAAGATGACAGGATCGGGTCGATGTCCCGGAAACTGGCCATGTCTGCGGATGGGTGTTGGTGGATGGAGCATCGCACCTGAGAGAGCAGTTGGGCGGCGGCTGCCCGTGGGGCTCGCCCGCCGCGGGCTCGGCGAAAGACCCCGCGAACGACGCCGTAATGGGGCGTCAGCACGCTCAGTAGCAGATCCCGATCACGGTAGTTCAGGGTGTCCAGTATCAGGCCTTCGTCGGTGAAGTCGGTCACAGGATGATGGTACCTCGGGAGCAGGCTGGGACGCCAGGAGGCAGAGGATGAAGGATGAAGGCGCAAAGGTCTTGACCGGACTTTTGCCGGATTCGAGCCCGGCAACGGTGGTCTCCGTCTGCTCTCGGCGGAGTTTCAGTTGCATACCTGATTGCGATCCTTGCAGTGAGATGCTCCTCGAGGTTTTCGAAGGCCGGGGTTGGGGGTCAGGGTCCGGGGCAGCGGCAGGTTCAGCAAACAGCGTCAGCGACAGGAGGCAGCGGCGGGTACAGACGACAGCGTCCGCGACCGGGGCGGCGGCAGGTCCAAGGGTGCCCGTACATGATTTCCGCCGTGTTGTTCATGAGATTGACTGGGATAGCCGGTGGGCCAACCGTGGTCAAGGACATGCCGGCCATG
>JAOZPW010000247.1 GCA_029932545.1 Thermoanaerobaculales bacterium
CGCTTGCAAAGGCAGGGTTGGTCAAGATGAAGACCATTGCTGAGAGAAAAAGAGTGGTGAAAATGCGCATCGAAGAACCTCCACAGGGATCTGGTGCGCCAGCAGGGGTTGCAGGCGCTCACGGCCTGGAAGGGTAGCAGAGAAGGCAATTCGTCGAACGAATTGCATGGGGTGTTGTTACTGGTCGCCACCGTTGGTTTGGCGACACCCTCCTCCGCAGCGGCAGCGAAGGACTGAATCGGATGGTGCGCTGATCATTTTGAGGAGGTTGGCGGACATCATGTCGAAGGATTCCTCCGAAAAAAGACAGGGGGCGTGGGAGTTGTGGAGTTGATTGCCGTCGAGGACCAGAAGATCCCAGGCATAGGTCAGCCCGGTGTCCGGCTGGGCGTCGAGTGCTTGCTTGGCAAACGCTTCGGCAGCCTGCTCTGGTCGGTCGAAGGTCCTGGTCTCCACGGAGGCCCGCAGATAAACGGCTCCGGCGCCGGAGTTTTCGATTGGTTCATTGGAAACAAAGAGGGTCCGGGTTGTTTTTCCGGCATCGGATTGCTCGGTCGAGACGGAGAAATTCCAAGGGAGGCCCTGGACGATCGTTTCCGGAGAGAAGTGCTGTTGGGTGAGTTCGGCGGTCGGTATGGCAAGAGGTGGATCCGGAGGAATTGGAGAGTCTCCGCAACAGGTCGGAATCAGGATCAGGGCGCTCATGGTCAGTCGCCCGAAGAGAGGAGTCATGCGGTTCATTTTCGGCTGAGTCTCACCGCGGGTGATTGTAGCAGGGGGGGAAGGAACACAGAGGGGGAGGGAGATGAAGGATGAAGGTGGAAGGCCTGCAGTTACAACCTATTCACACCATCGGTTGGCGCCATTGCTCGACGGTCTGAAGGGCTGCCTCAACGTCTCCGCTTTTGATTGTCGTTACAGGGAGCCCGCGCCGGGGCATGCCGCGGAACCAGGTCTCCTGGCGCTTGGCAAACTGTCCGATAGCGGTTTCAAGGTCGGAGACCATCGTCCGGTAGGTCTTCCGGCCGGCAAGGTAGGCGCCGACCTCGCGATATTCCAGCCCGAGGCTCTTCAGTCTTTCAGTGGTGATGCCTTGGTCCAGAAGATCCCGGACCTCTCCAACCATGCCGTCTCGAAGCCTGCGGTTGAGTCGGTCCGCGATGCTTTCGCGCAGCTGTTGCCGTTCGGTGGTGATCGACAGAATACGGAGGTCGAGCTCGAAATCCAGGGGTTTGGTATAGCTGATCGGGCCCCTGTGCTCGGCCGCCGCAATCTCCAATCCCCTGATCATCCGGCGGCGGCTGGAGCAATCGGTTCTGGCGTGGATTTGGGGCGATGCCTCGAGCAGACGTTCCTCCAATTCCTCTCGATCATGGTCCTTGAGTTCGTGGCGGAGTTCGACATTCTCATCAACATCTGCCAGACGGAAGCCCCGGAGGACCGCCTCGATATAGAGCCCGGAGCCGCCGACCATCAGAGTCGGAGTGGCGTCGTCGGCGAAGGGTTGGCGGTGGGCGAGGCTGTGGAGGACCTCATGGCAGTCCCTTTGATAGTGGAAGAGCGTGTAGACCTCTCGGGGGTCCGCGATATCGATCAGGTGGTAGGGGATAGGAGGGTCGACTGCCGAGTAGTCAGTCAGGTCCTTGCCCGTGCCGATGTCCAGGCCCCGATAGACCTGACGCGAATCGGCCGAGATGATCTCGCTGCCCAACCGGTGGGCCACCTCCACACCGAGGCGAGTCTTTCCGGTGGCGGTTGGTCCGACAATGACTAGGAGGGGGTAGGGCATTGAATCTGTGGTGCCTTTCGGGTGTCGTGAAGGCCCTTTTTCGTTGCATGCTCGGCCCGTACGGGGAGTACAGCGTCTCGAATGCGCCTCAAATGGCACTTCACGACCCTCCGAAATCCATCCGCCGCCAATGCCATACAACCTCCTGGAAGTTTCATTTCTCGAAGACCTCACGGAAGCGTCTTTCCATCGCGAAGACATTGTCTCTCGACCGGCTCCGAAAGACCACGCCGAGCTTTCGGGGACGACGTCGGTTGCCTGGGCCTCTCAGCCAGAGCGGGGAGGTGGCGATGGTCCCCGTGCGCGTCGCTGGATCCCATGTATCGGCGCCAAGGGCGTTTTCGAACTCTTCATACGTTGCCGGAAGGCGGAGTTTGCGAACCGAAAAGAAACGACCGTAGAGACAGCCACCCCAAAGATCGGCCAGACGGCACCACCCTTCGGAGGCATGGCGTCGGGCGTTGAGGTCAACCAGCGGTCGAATTCTTGGGGTTCCGCAGTCATTCCAGATGAGGGCGTCGATGCAGACTGGTCCGAAATAGCCCTCCTGGGAAAGGGCCGTAGCGACTGTCTTTGCGGTGGCGGCCAAGACCTCGTACCACTGTTCCGGGGTCGCCGTTGTCCGGTCGTAGACGGCGCCTATGAAGCCGCCGTCTACGGTGTGGATTGCCTCGTGGACAGCAAAGTTCTCGACCCTGCCGTCCGCTGTCACATTGAACACGGTGCAGAGGTCCTTTGTTCGCTGAAGCCACCACTCCAGGACCATCGGTCCTTGTTCCAGTCGAGTCTTCAGCCACCGGATATCCGCTTCGCCAGGAGACCGAGTGCGGAGTCGCCGGTTACCCAGAGCTGCGTTTCCGTGCTCGGTCTTGGCCACCCAGCCTTCGGGGCGGTCCGGCTCCGAAAACAAGAGAACCCGGAGTTCTTCAAGAGAGGCAAAGGCGCCCCGAGGCACGTTGCAGTCCAGAGCCTCCCGCTCAATACGGTGGGCGAAGGACCGGCCGTTGACCCGCCGCACGGCCTTCAGTGGCGGCGAAGTGACCGACATATCGTAGTGCTCCTTGAGAGCGATCGCCTGAGGGCTCCATCCGTAGGGCCTGAATTGGAAGCCTGACCGGACCTTGGGAAAGAGAGAAATCTCAGGTATCTCGATTCCTCGATGTTTGAGATACCGAAGAAAGTCCTCCGGAGGCGGCTCGAACAGCAGGACCGAATCTTCAGCCTTTGCTGCGATCAGTGCATGGAGGGCCAGTTCGCGCACCTGGACCTGAAGACCTTCGTCGCATGACGGATCCCGGGCCGGTTGCAGGGCCAGGTCAAAGTCCGCATTCCACCAGTGTTCGTTCGGCATCGGCTCAAGACTAACCCGGCGGAGCCGGAACTGAGCATCGAGAATCAAACGAAGAAAGCACAGTTGAATCGCCAAGACGCAAAGAGCACAAAGGGAACGCAAAGAGGAAAGAAATTGAACCACCAAGAACACGAAGACCACGAAGACAGGAAGGGAAGGTTCGGTTTGAGGGGGGCGCCGGCACGGCGAGATCCGCGAAGTGTCGAGTGTGTTGACACGAGCTGATAGAATAGTCAAAAGGGAGGTCCTCATGTCAAGAAATAGATCGAAGTTGAGATGTCTTGTTCTCTCTCTCTCTTAATGGCTCCAGGTGCTGAAGGCGCCAAGGCGCTGATCGACAAGCCCGCCGATGAGCCGGCACGGGGCGAACAGCTCGAACATCGACCAATCGCCCCTGAAGTGCTTGAGGGCCTTCGGGCCACCCTCTTAGCGGAATACGAGACGATGGTCCTCGTTGAAATTGAAGACCGGGATCTCGACTGGGCTGCTTCAAGGGCAGTTGAAGAACGGCTTCGCTTGTTGGTCCGTGAGGATTTCGATCGTATCTGGATCAACGGGTACGAATACCCATCCGGGGCGCCGTGCCCGGACCTCCGTTCGGATCAGGTGCTACTTTCGGTCCCGGACGGCCCAGGTCTGTGGGTGGTCCAGATGATCGGTCCGCCGACGCCTGAATGGCACGAGACTCTCCGGGCCGCGGGCGACGTCATCAATGTGTTGCCGGCCAATACTTTCGTCATCCGTGCCGACCGGGCCCGCGCCGAGGCACTGCTTCGGGCCGAGGGCTTTCACCATGTCGAGCCCTACCAGCCGGCGTACAAGATTCAGCCGCGGCTGGCCCGAGCGCCCGGCAAGGTCCGTGCAATTGTGCAGTTGGATGCGAGGCGGGATCTCGAGGCGGCATTCACAGCCATCGAGGCGATGGCCGGCCGTCGTTTCTCGCGTGAGGTCAAGGGGCCATTTCGCAGTCTGCTGGTTGAGTTGACGCCGGAGCAGATTTCGATCCTGGCACAGCGCTCCGAAGTCGTTTGGCTCGAGTCGTATTCCAAACCCGGTTTCAGCGATGAGCGGCATGCGATGGTGGTTGCCGGCTTGCATGATTATGTTAGGCCGGACCCTGTCACTAGGCCGGACCCGCCGGACCCTGGCACGACCGACGATGGCTACCAGGATTGGTTGGAGGATTATGGATTTTGTGGGGATCCCCCTCAAGGCGATTGTATTTCGTATTCGACGAGGGTGGCGGTTTTTGACAACGGTCTTGACGGGAACACCTGCCTAAAGGTAACCGACGGCTACGACGATCAGACAGGGATTTGTGGTTGGGACTTTTCGTCAGGGCCACTCGCAAGAGTTGATCGCCACGATGATTTCGGTGATCGGGAAGATAGGTTCTTCTGTCTGGAGACCGAGGACTCATTGGGTAATTTTGTAAATGAATGCGAGGTTGATCCAGTTAATGGGGAGAATTATCTGAAATTTGGAAACCAGTTCGCGCCGTTTCATGGCACCGCTGTTGCAGGATTGATTGCAGGTGATACGCGGTTGGTTGCAGGTGGAACGGGCGAAATTGATGGGCGCCTATATTACGAGGGTACTGGTACCGCACCAAGTGCAAGAGTTGTCGTTGCCAAGATTGGATTTGGAACGAATTTCTATGATGTGACGCCTAGCACCTTTGAAAATCTCATGGCCAAGGTAACTGGGCCATTGGTCGGTGTGCGGTTTGCCCACAACAGCTGGAATCAATACAAGGGTGTTTTTGGGCAGGTGACAGTTGATGCGACAGAATATACAACGTTGTCACAGATGGCGGACATGCTCGTACGTGATGGCTCTGGGGGTTATGATGAACTCGACCACGAAACAAGCATAGTTTTTTCAGGAGGAAATTTTCGATCTGCTGCTCAGAACCCCAATCATCTGACGATCGCTCCAGGCAACGCCAAGAACATCATCAGCGTCGGAGCCTCGGATGGTTGGGAGGATCCTGACGAGGGGCGGGAGTGTTGTGATTTGCAGCTTCCTTCCTGCCAGGATGGGGACGATATTTCCAATGTCTTAGGTTTGTCGCTCCGTGGAACCGGTTCGGCTATCGATCGATTCAAACCTGATCTTGTGGCGCCGGGTAGCCGCCTTCGAACCCCCTGGAGTCGTGGGGATTCTTCGCCGTACAAACCCCTCTATGATTGCTTTGGTGGCACCAGCGGAGCTGCGCCTCTGGTTACCGGCGCTGCCATTCTCGTCGATGCTTGGTTCGGATACCCATTTGACATCCATCCTTCCCCGGCGATGATCAAGGCGATGTTGGTGGCCCATGCAGCAGATCTCGGCAGTGCCGACGAGAACGGGACCGACCGTTATTCCGGGCAGGCTCTGCCGCATTCGCCCTCCTTGGCCCAGGGATGGGGCCGCTTGGAACTGGATGCGCTCTTCTCGCCGGTTGTTTCGACCTATCGTGTGGACGAGGACCACAGGGAATACCAAGGGCCGCCGGACCCTTTGGATCCGCGCCGACGTTTCCAGGGGGTAACCACCTCCTGGAGCAAGACCTTTGTTCGAGATGATCAGAACGAAGACGTCATCATCGTCATGGTGTTTACAGATGCCCCCGGGACTCCGGGCGCTCAGTATCCGGCGGTCAACGATCTCAA
>JAOZPW010000032.1:0-4140 GCA_029932545.1 Thermoanaerobaculales bacterium
ATCGACCTTCGGAAGAGAAGGAAGACCGTCGCGGCGGAGCCGGACCGATCGGGTACGAATCTGGTCGAGAACTACGACCCGGCAGGCCACCCGTTACCGAGCCCGAGCCCGAGCCCGTTCCCGAAGCCGAATTTTCCCATGAATTTCCCCTACCGACCGTGACTCTGGCCCGCCTTGCGTTGCAGCAAGACGACCGGCCACTGGCAGAAGAGACGCTGCAGGCTGTTTTGGAGCGCGATCCGTCGAACCGGGAGGCAGCCGAGTTGCTCGAGTATTTGAGTGAGGAAGGAGTTCTTGAGATTCCTGAACCCCTCCCTTCCGACCCTTCGGTTTCGCAGGCTGACCTCTTGGCGGCCAAGGCCCAGCGATTGAAAGGTTGGATGGAAGA
This sequence comes from Thermoanaerobaculales bacterium, assembly GCA_029932545.1. GTDB lineage: Bacteria > Acidobacteriota > Thermoanaerobaculia > Thermoanaerobaculales > Sulfomarinibacteraceae > DAOWGJ01. Next base: position 389 of record JAOZPW010000032.1, read on the forward strand.
TGTTCGTACGGCCGCCGAACGGAGGGCGCCATGACCTTCGAAGAGACTGTCAAGGATATTCTTCAGAACTGCCCGGGCGCCAGTGCCGCTGCGATCATCGATCCCGATGGCATTCCGGTCGTCGTTGAGCCTTCGAAGCCCGAAGTCGAGTTGCTCGGTGCGGAAATGGCGGCGTTGATTCGTGAAATGAACGAGGCCGGCCGAGAACTTGACCATGGGTCGCTGCGGCAGTTTTCCGCGGTTACAGAACGTGTACAGATTGTGTTGACGATGATGGCCGCCGGGTATTTCCTGATGGTATTGATGGAACCCGATGCGGTGACCGGGCGAGCCCGTTTGGCCAGTCGACTGGCCGGTGAGCGGCTCCATTCCGAATTTATTTAGTTTCCCGCGATGAGTGATTCCAAGAACTAAAGAGGCTGGTTATGCTGAAATTTGAAGAGATTTGTGAGTTGGTTCGTCTGGTTGGGACCACTGGCGTTGCCCGGGTAGAGATCGAGCACGGTGGGGCCCGAATCCAGGTTGAAGGCCGACCCCAACCGCAGGTGGTGGTTACTGCCGCGGCCGGGGGTGAAGTGATTCCGGCATCGCAGGTTGTGCTTCCCTCTCCCCTCGCAGTCGATGCTGCGGCGCCGGACGGGGACGACTCGATCGATGATGGTCACCATTCCGTTATTTCGCCGATTGTCGGGACGTTTTACCGTGCGCCGAGTCCGGAGTCCGAACCCTTCGTCAAGGTTGGAGACGACGTTCGGGATGGACAGGTCCTGTGCATTGTCGAGGCGATGAAGTTGATGAACGAGATCACGAGCGATTTTGACGGAACCGTGGTCAAAGTCCTCGTCGAGAATGGCGAACCCGTCGAGTACGAACAGAAGCTGTTCACCATTCGTCCGGCCTGAGAGTCGACGTCGTGTTTTCCAAAATCCTGATTGCCAATCGAGGTGAAATCGCCGTTCGAATCATTGCCGCCTGCCGTGAGATGGGCATCAAAACCGTAGCTGTCCACTCAACTGCAGATCGAGAATGCCTTCACGTGGCGTTGGCCGACCAGTCAATATGTATTGGTCCAGCCTCCTCGGGCGCCAGCTATCTCAACGTGTCTGCAGTGATAGCGGCCGCAGAGACCACCCATGCCGAGGCCATCCATCCCGGCTATGGATTCTTGGCCGAGAACGCGCACTTTGCCGAAATCGTGCGGGATTGTGGCATGGTCTTCATCGGACCAAAGCCTGAGTCCATTCGAACGATGGGCAACAAGAGCGAAGCGCGGAGGACCATGGCCGCCTTTGACGTTCCGATCCTCCCCGGTTCGGACGGTCCCTTGGAGAATCGGGAGGCTGCCCTTGCATTGGCTGGAGAGATCGGCTATCCGGTGATTCTCAAGGCCTCATCAGGTGGTGGGGGCCGCGGGATGCGTCTGGCATGGCACGAAGGCGAGCTGGTCTCGGCCTATGACGCTGCCGGCAGCGAGGCCGAGAATGCCTTCGGTGACGCCACACTCTATCTTGAAAAATATGTCGAGAGACCCCGGCACATCGAATTCCAGATTTTGGCTGACGGTGCAGGGAGAGTGGTCCACCTGGGTGAGAGGGAGTGTTCCGTTCAACGCCGTCACCAGAAGTTGATCGAAGAGTCGCCCTCGGCGGCCCTCAGCCCCGAACTGCGGGAGGCGATGGGCCGTGCGGCCATCGCCGCGACCAAGGCGGCCCGATACGTCAATGCCGGAACCGTCGAGTTTCTTCTTGCCGAAGATGGGTCCTTTTCGTTCATGGAGATGAACACCCGAATCCAGGTGGAACATCCTGTGACCGAAATCGTCACCGGGGTTGATCTGGTCAAGGAACAGATTCGAATTGCCGCCGGGGAACCCATGTCCATCCCCAAGAGACGTAAGATCCGGGCTTCCGGCCACGCATTCGAATTCCGGGTCAACGCGGAAGACCCGGAGACCTTTGTCCCCTCGCCGGGCCTGATTGAAGAACTCATCCTGCCCGGAGGCCCCGGCGTCAGGATCGATACCCACATTTACGCCGGATACAGGGTGCCGCCCTACTACGACAGCCTTTTGGCCAAGGTCCTGGTGTACGGCGCGGACCGGGAAGAGGCCATGATCCGAAGCCGTAGGGCCCTGCAGATGTTCAAAATCAAGGGCATCAAGACCTCGATTCCGCTGCAACTTCGCATCCTTGACGATCCAGACTTTCAAGCTGGAAAGATTGATACGCATTTTATGGAGCGGTTTCTCAAGTAGGCGCTCGTGACAGCCATGGCCGTGATCATATTGGCTATGGAGCGTGACCGGTCGGGCAATATTATCTCCGCCAATCTGATCCCACCCATGGCTTAGGGCGCTTCGCGCCTCCGAAATTGTAAATTTGGGCAGGAGACTTCTTTTTCTCTTTTGCCCCGTGGCACGCGAATGCGTGCCTTTACAAATAAAGAACGGGTTCAATAACAGTGACCTTTTCCAAACGGTGACCTTAAGGAACCCGTTCTTTATTTGTTGCAGTACAATCCCCCAATGCCATCTATCTTCCTCATCGGCTTCATGGGCTCCGGCAAGACAACGGTCGGTCGGTTGTTGGCCGAGCGCCTCGGATGGTCGTTTGTTGATCTGGACCGGCGAATTGCCGACACCGACGGCCGGACGATCCCGGAGATATTTTCCGAAAGAAGCGAGGCGGGTTTCCGGGCTGCGGAGCGCCAGGCTCTTTCAGAAACCGCAGGGGCGACGAATACAGTGGTGGCTACCGGCGGCGGCCTGTTCTGTGATCCGAAGAACCGGAGTTTGATTTCCGGGGCTGGCGGTTGGTCGGTCTTTCTCGATGTGCCGTGGACTGTTCTTGAAGCGAGGCTTGAGCCGGAGGACTTGAATCGGCCGATGTGGGGCTCCCCATCGTCGGCGAGGGCATTGTTCGAACAACGGCACGCAGACTATCGACTGGCGGATGCCGTCGTAACCATTGGCGCTGGTTTGAACCCGTCCGACGTGGTTGAGGCAATCCTTCTTTTGTGCCCGGAGCTGGTATGCGCTATTTGATTCTTTCCGACATCCACGCCAACTGGGAAGCCCTCTCGGCCGTGCTCCGTCATGTACGCCGGAAGAAGTTCGAGAAAATTCTCTTTCTGGGTGATGCGGTTGGTTATGGCGCCTCACCCAACCAGGTCTTGGACTGGCTCAGGAGTATCGGGTCGTCCGGGCTTTCGATTCGTGGAAATCATGACCGTGTCTGTTCGGGCATTGACTCGGGTGAGTACTTCAACCGCTTCGCATTGCAGGCAGCAAAATGGACTGCCGATACCCTTGAGGACCGAAACCGGAAGGTTCTCCAGGATCTTCCCGAGGGACCGATGGCAATTGATGATCAATTGGCCATTTGCCATGGAGCGCCCCATGACGAAGACGCCTACCTCTTCTCGGGGAATGATGCGCTGCCGGCATTTGAAGCTCTGCCTCACAAGGTGATTTTTTTCGGCCACACCCATGTGCCGTCGGTCTTCACGCTCGACCAACGAACGGCCAAGCCCAGCATGGAGGTTCGTCTGCTCACCGGCGAAAGACAGCGAATTACCCTGGCAGAGGGTCGAAGATACCTGATCAATCCCGGATCGGTTGGTCAGCCCCGGGACCGTGACCCGAGGGCGGCCTATGGAATCTATGATTCTCAGGCCAGACGGTTCTATCACTACCGTGTCCCCTATTCGATCAGCGATGCCCGCCGACGGATCGTCAGGGCCGGGTTGCCCCC
>JAOZPW010000032.1:4240-19873 GCA_029932545.1 Thermoanaerobaculales bacterium
TCCCCTATTCGATCAGCGATGCCCGCCGACGGATCGTCAGGGCCGGGTTGCCCCCGATGTTGGGGGATAGGTTGTTGCATGGGGTGTGAGGTTGAAAACTTGAAACGGGAAACTGGAAACTGGAAAGACAGCGGCAAGCCGGGAGTGAAGCATCGTGATGAGGATCAGAATTTCCCGTACTTGAGTTCACTTGGGGCAACCCTGCTGTCAGTAACAGCGTCGGGTTCGATGGGCCGCTGGACTTCAGGATACCGAAGACTTTCACCGACAGTACAGGCGAAACAGAGCCTAGTTTCCAGCCTACGCCACCTGCTTCGCGGGTCCGAGCCTTCGGCTTGGCAGGCCGTCGGCCTGACGTCGGTTCCTAGTTTCCAGTTTCTAGTTTCGGGAACTGGCCGGACCCTTCAAGCCGTAGGGAGGCTCAGTGAGTAACATCGCCGTTACCGCTCAGCTCCCCGGACCAGCTCTCGAACTTCTCCGTGCCTGCCACGAGGTTCGGGTTCACTCAGGGCCGACGATGCTCGAGCCTGAGGTTGTTGCCGGGTGGGCTGCCGGTGCGGATGCACTGATCAGCCTGCTGGCAAATCCTGTCGGCGCCGAGGTCATGGAGAGGTGCCCGGCGCTGAGAATCATCGGCAATTGTGCTGCGGGTTTCGACAATATTGACTGTGTGGAGGCTGGACGCCGCGGAATCTGGGTGACCAACACACCGGATGTCCTGACCGAGGCGACGGCCGATCTCGCGTGGGCTTTGATTCTGACCGTCACCCGAAAGATTATTGAGGCCGATGCCTTCCTCCAGGCGGGTCGCTTCAAGGGCTGGGAACTGGATCTGATGACCGGATCGGGACTCCAGGGCCGGATACTCGGCATTGTCGGGTTTGGCAGGATCGGACGTGCCGTCGCTCGGCGGGGCTCGGCATTCGGAATGAAAGTGATGGCGACCCATACTTCGAAGGCGATCAATGGTTTCGAGGACGTGACTTTTGCCGATATCGAAACACTGGTGGCCTCGTCCGATGTCCTTTCCCTCCATTGCCCCCTCAATGATGAGACCAGGGGGCTGTTGCACGAGAACCGGCTCCGTCAAATGCGCCGGGGCGCTTTCCTGATCAACACTGCACGAGGCCCGGTGATCGACGAGGCCGCCCTGGTCCGGGTCCTGGAGGACGGGCATCTCGGAGGTGTCGGCCTTGACGTATTTGCCCAGGAGCCTGCGGTTCACCCCGGTCTTCTGGGCCGCGAGAATGCCGTGCTCTTGCCACATATTGGGTCGGCGACACGGGAGGCCCGGTCGGAGATGGCTGAACTTGCGGCCCGAAACGTGCTGGCGGTCCTCGCAGGCGATGAACCGCCGAGTATCGTCGTTCGGGGGCGATGAGAAGAAACTAGAAATTTGAAACTCGAAACTAGAAACTTGGGTCGGTTTCTAGTTTCCAGTTTCTGGTTCCTCCGTCACCAAAACCCTCCCGGGTCGCCCTTCGTCCATCTCGGTGACGAGCATGTTCATGTTCTGCCAGGCCAGTTGGGTACCGACCACCGGTGGCTGATCGGAAAGCTCCGCGACCAGACCGCCGACCGAGAGTAGATCTTCCGGCAATTCGAATCTGCGATGAAGCTCCCGTTCGAGCCTGCGCAGGGAGACGTGCCCGGCCACCGACCACCCTTCGGGGGTCTTCAAGAGATCTGGTTTTCGATCTCGATCGAATTCGTCGTGGATCTCACCGACGACCAACTCGACTGCGTCTTCGAGGGTGACGATGCCGGCACTTCCGCCGAATTCATCGAGGATCACAGCCATGTGCTGTCCGGAAGTTCTGAACTCTCGAAGCAACTCGGGCAGAGCCTTGGTTTCGGGGATGAACATTGCCGGCACCGCCAGAGAGGCCCACCTTTGCGATGGCGGTACATCCAGGAGGCTCTTGGCATGGATGATGCCGATGATGGCATCGGGTGATCCGTCGACCAGAGGAAATCGACTGTGACCGGCTTCAGAAACCACCCGCAATACTTGAGGGAGATCCCACGCCCGGTCCAGAGTCTTGACCTGCGGGCGTGGAACCATCACCTCCTGGGCGACGGCCTTTTGAAATCTAAGAACTGATTCAATCATGTGCCGGGCGTCCGGGGGGAGTTGGGCGTGCCGGTGGGCGAGGCGAAGCATGAAGAGCAGGTCCTTTTCGGTCACCGGGATATCGGGCTCGGTCCCTTGGGTCAGGCGGCGCGAGACCAAACCCAGAACGGAGTTGAGAGGGGTCAATACAAGATCCAGGAGATAAAGAGGCCCGGCAACCCGAGCCGATACCCACTCTGCATGCCGTTGGGCCAGTGTTTTCGGAGTGATCTCTCCGACGATCAGGATTGCCAGGGTCATTACAAAGATGGCAAGGGCCAAACCACCTTCTCCGGTCAGTCGGAATGCCACTCGTGAGGCGACGGCCGATGCAACGACGTTGACCAGGTTGTTGCCGATGAGAATCGAGATCAAGAGCTGTTGGGGGGCGCTTGCCCACCGGTCGAGTCCGGCGCGGGTCAGTCTGCCGCTTTCGAGACGGAGAGCCTCAAGTCGTGTAATCGGCAGCGATGCCAGCGCCGTTTCCGAGGCGGAGAAAAATCCAGAGCCCAGCAGGCAGAGAGAAACGGTAACGATGTCGCGTTGGAGAGCTGAATCCACGGGACTATCGTATCAGTGATTGAATGAGCTGCGTGGAGCGTTCAGAGAGCGTGCGCATTGGCCCGGTGAAAAACGGAAAATTCAAAGTAACGAGAGCCAATCCGCCCGCTCCCTGAACGCTAAGAGCGCTTCGCGCAGGGGGAAAATATTTTTCTCTGCTTCATTTTCTAAACCCTGGATGCGCAACGCGCATCCTTTCCAAATAGTGACCCGGAGCTTTCGGTCGGTGACGCCCATTCCTGGGGATCCAATCAACCCGAAAGATACGGGCCCCTTTTTGGATCAGTGCTATCCTGGCCTTTCAGAGAAACTTCAAGGAGGTCGCGATGAGCGAAGGCAAAAAAGGATTACCAATTTGGGCATGGTTCGGAATCGGGTGTGCGGGACTGTTGGTCCTGGTGATGATCGCCCTTTTGATGGTCGGGATGTTCGTGACCAAGAAGGTCAAGGAGGTTGCCGGCGACTTTGAGAATAATCCGGAGATTGCGGCCGCCCGGTTGATCGTCAAGCTCAATCCGGAAATTGAAGAGGTCGAGGTCAACGAAGACGAGGGCACGATCACCGTCAGGAACAAGAAAAGCGGAGAGATTTACACTGCCGACGTCGACGACCTCAAGGAGGGCCGATTCACGATCACCGGTGAGGATGGGAAGGCAGTGATTACTGCCGGCGCCGATGAGGACGATGGTTCGTTCAAGATTACGGCTGATGGCGGGACGATGGAATTCGGTGGAGGCGATGCCTCAGATGTGCCCTCATGGATACCAATCCTCTCCGGCGCCGAGGTGGAACCGCTGTTCACGATGAGTGCCGACGGCGTCACTCGGGGCAGTGTCAAGATTGTTACCGACAAGGGTGTGAAGGAAGTTTTGGAGTTCTACCGGAAAGAGATGGAAAAGGCGGGTTTCGAAATCCAGACGACGTCCTATTCCGGTGGGGGCGAGTCGGTCGACATGGTCAATGGACAGTCCGAGGATCCGAAGAGGAGCCTGACGGTCAATGTGACCTCTGATTCCGACGGCAAGGTCAACGCCGCCGTCACCTACTCAGAAGGCGAATAGCGTCGAGTTTTCGAGAGCGCCGGGCAGACAATTTTCTCGCAGAGATCGCCAAGAACGCAAAGAAGGAGAATACAGAACCACATGTATTTCCTTTGCGCTCTTGGCGTCTTTGTGAGAGGAAATATCTCTTCGTACCTTCAGCCGTCAGCTTGCGAGCAGGCACGGGGACCTGCCCTTACAACTGCCATGCCGCCTGTAGGGGCGGACCCCCGTGTCCGCCTGTGTTTGCTTCAACCAGCTGCAATTGTCTTTGCGAGTTCGACAAATGCCTTGGCGGCGGGTGAGTCCGGACGGTCCGAAACTACCGGCGTGCCGGCGTCTCCGCCGACAACGATTGACGGATCCAACGGAATTTCTCCAAGGAAGGGAATGCCCAGAGTCTCGGCGGTGCGGCGGCCTCCACCGGAACCGAAGATATGGTCGACGTTCCCACAACTTGGGCATGTATAAGCGGCCATGTTTTCGATCAGGCCGAGGACTTCAACATCCAGCTTCTGGAACATTGCCAGGCCTTTTCGTGCATCGATCAACGCGACATCCTGGGGTGTCGTGACGATGACGGCGCCGGCCAGATCGACGTTCTGGCACAGGGACAGGGTGATATCGCCTGTTCCGGGCGGAAGGTCGACGATCAAGTAGTCCAGATCGCCCCATTCGACATCGACGATCAGCTGTTCCAGAGCCTTCATCAGGAGCGGCCCACGCCAGATCACCGGCTGGTCGGCATCGATGATGAAACCAATGGACATGACGTTGACGCCGCCCGGCGCCATGATCGGATGGATTCGACCGTCGGGCGTGCCCTTGGGTGATCCCGTGGCGCCGGTCATCATCTGTTGGGACGGCCCGTAGATGTCCGCATCGAGGAGTCCCACGGCGAAATCAGCCTGGGCCAGGGCCAGGGCGAGATTTGCAGAGACGGTTGACTTCCCGACGCCACCCTTGCCGGAGGCCACGGCGATGATACTTTTGATCCCTGAAATTTTCTCCCCCCAGGATGGTGGAAGTGGGGTTTGCACCTGCGCCTGGGTCTGAGGAGGCGCCACCGGAATCGTCGACAGCATCGTCTGAATCTGGACGTCGACTGTGTCGATGCCGTCGAGACTGGTCAGTGCCTCGCTGAGAGCTGTGCGGAGTCCGTCGATCGGTCCAGGAGGCCCGGCCGGAACGGCAAGGGCCACGAGGATTGCGGCATCGTCGACTTCGATGTTACGGACGGCGCCACCATCGACCAGGCCGGAAGTCGACCCGGGTGCGGTGAAGCGATTGATGGTTTCGAGGATCTGTTGTTCTGTAGGCATGTCTTTCCTTTCGGGCGCTTGATCCTGGATCTCATCAGGAGCGCCGCAGGGATGGATTCTACACCCAACCCGGCAGCGCCGCCTTAGAAATCGGGAGTGCCCCTCTCAAACGGTGCGTGCCAGATATGGCTTTCTTCATCGAGCAGTCCTTCGAATCACGGAGTCGTTGCGAAGAAAGCCATGCCTGGCAACACTCGGGGAGCGCCTCAAAGATCGAGTCTCCCGGCAAAGCCGTAGGCCGCCGAGGTCTTTTCCCGGAGGGGCGAACAACTCCCAGCTTTCGAATCGCACGCTCCTCCGGGAAACGACCGAGCGGGAGCGAACGAGCGCCTTCTGGCGGGTATCTGCCTCGAAGCGCTCCCGAAGGCCGGGGTATGGATTCAGGTACAGGGACCGTGGGCAGTGCCAGCGACAGAATTAGGATTTTGCACTCGACTGATCGACTCGGTCGCGAATTTCTTCGCGTAGAATGTCCAGACGGAGGCTTTGATGGCTACAGTCAAACGGGATGATGTCAAAATTTTCTATCGTGATCAGGGAGAAGGACAGCCGGTCATGTTGCTTCACGGCCACACACTGGACCACCGTGTGTTCGAGGGCCTGGCATCGAACGTCGAGGCTGGAGGCATGCGGGTTATTCGTCCAGATCTACGGGGCCACGGTCGGTCGACACGGCCTCCACAAGGCTATCATTGGTCCGACCATTGCGCAGACGTTGAGGCAGTGCTCGACGCCGCCGGAGTTGATCGCGCGGCGATCGTCGGGTTTTCCCTGGGGGGAGGCATTGCGCTGGAAATGGCATTGGAAAGGCCTGATCGAGTCGGGAAACTGGTGCTGATGTCTCCTGTGATGCCGGACAGGCCCTTTGATCCGGAGTTCATGGCCAACCTGAAAGCTGTGGCTTTTGTCGCGCGTACCGAGGGTATTCAGGCCGCGATGGAGGGGCCATGGATGAAGAGCCCTCTCTTTGCTGTCTCACTGGCAAAACCTGGTGTTCTGGAAGCACTCTCGGAAATCGTCAAGGACTTTCCGGGCGCCGAATACCTCGCGGAGGCTCGGGACAGGGTCGAGCGTGACTGGACGGTTCCGGACCGACTCGGCGAGATCACGGCGGAAACGCTGATTCTGGTTGGCGAGTGTGAAATGCCGGGATTCAAATCCTTTGCCGAGGAGGCTGCCAAGGGAATTCCCGACGCGAGGCTGGAGATCATTCCGGATTCAGGGCATCTTCTTCCTCTCGAGGCTGGCGAAGAGGTTGCAAGATTGATTCTGGAGCATCTGAAGTAAGAAACACAAGCTCACCACAGAGCCACAGAGAGCACAGAGAAATACAAAGGGACAGAGAGACAGAAACGCAAAGTCGCCAAGGCGCAAAGACGCAAAGGGGAGTTTTCGAGTATTCTCCCGCGCCCGCCGCCCCTGCGGGGCTTGCCGTTCGGTCGGTGAACGCCTCGGCACGCAAGCGTACCTCAGCATCGCCTCCTTTCCGGCAGCCGCCGTTGGCGGCCTCAGGCGGACCAAAGCGACCGTGCCCCCAGTTGCCGAATCCCAGGTCAATGTCCCATCGAGCCCGGCTGCACGCGAAGCGTGGCAAGGCCGAGAAGGACGGCCGATGATCATGGAGGTTGTTCTTCGGAGGCTGTGAGCGGCCGCAGGGCGCAGTGCAGGGCTCGATACCGGTGCCGCCCGGACTTCGACCTTTGCGCCTTTGCGTCTCTGCGCCTCTGCGTTAACTTCTTCTTCGACAGCGATAGAGTCAGGAGGCCGTTTGCCTGCCCTCGTTCTCCGGGCTATGGGTGCCGGTTACTCCGTGTTCCTCTGGGTCTCTGTGGTTCTTTCTTCGGCCATGAGAGCCGCTGGCTTTCCCTACTCCGGCAGCGCTCTTTTGATCGCCTCGGCCAACTCCTCGGCGAGGGCGTTTATCTGGGCTTCGTTCTCTCCCTCCAGCATCACTCGGGCCAGAGGCTCGGTGCCCGAGTAGCGCAGGAGAACCCGGCCGGTTCCCATCAATGAGGCTTCGATCGATTGGAGCAGGTTTCGGACTTCCGGAATTTCCTCGAAGGGCCGGCGTCGTCCGACTTTGACATTGAACAGCACCTGGGGCAGGCGCTGGAGGTTGCACAGTTCGGAGAGGGGCCGCCCACTCTTGGCGGCCAGGGCAAGGATCTGGGTGCCGGTCAAAAGTCCGTCGCCCGTGACGCTGAGATGCGAGCAGATGATATGACCCGACTGTTCCCCACCGAGTGCGGCGCCGCAGCGAACCATCGTCTCCCAGACGGCACGGTCTCCCACCGAACACCTCACAAGGTCAATGCCTTCGGCGGCCAGACCGGTTTCCAGCCCGAAATTCGACATGACCGTCGCGACGATTTTGTTATCCGGGAGCCGTCCCCTGTTATGGAGATTCTTGGCCCAGGCCAACAATAGATCATCACCGTCGAGGATTCTCCCCTTTTCGTCAATGAGGACAGCGCGATCTGCATCGCCGTCCAGAGCCAAACCGCCGTCGGCACCAAGGCGAAGGACGGCTTGTGCCAACTTCTGAGGTGAGGCGGCGCCAACATTGAGATTGATATTCGTACCGTCGGGAGTGCTGGCAATGGAGGTGACGTCGGCGCCCAGGGTTTCGAGGATTTCATCGGCAAGACCCGAGCCGGCGCCGTTGGCTGCATCCAGGACCAGATGCAGGCCATCAAGAGGCCGTGGGTCTTTCAGGGTTTCCAGGACCCTGTCACGGTACTGACTGATCAACCCTTCTCGAACTGGCGGAAGGCCTGGGCCATTCGTGGCCTGGGCACGTTTCAGCTCATCTTCGAGCAATTCCTCGAAGGTCTCGGAGATCTTTTCTCCGCCGGAACTCAGGACCTTGACACCGTTGTCCTCCGGTGGATTATGAGATGCCGAAATGACGATGCCGGCTGTGAAACTTCCCACCCGTAGCAGATGGGATACGGCGGGCGTGGGCAAGACGCCGCCCCAGGTGACGGACCCCCCGGCAGCGCGGATGCCGACGCTGAGCCAGTCGGCCAATGTCTCGGTTGAGGCACGGGTGTCCCCGCCGATGAGAAAGCAGGGCTCAGGGTCCCCGTTCGCCATCAGTCTTACCAGAGCAACACCCAGGCGGCGAAGGGTCGGTTCATCCAGTGGCCATTCGAGGGCACGCCCTCGGATTCCATCCGTTCCGAAAAGTTCACGTGCCACGGGTCAAGAACTCCCTACTTTGTTGTCTCTGGAGTCAAGACGCTGTCGTCCTGAGGTTGAGGTTGAAGTGCAATGTTGACACGAATCGTAACCGGGGACCCGGTGAGAACCCGCAGCAAGGGGTCGGTCAGAAGGGGCGTGACAACAGCCTCGATACTTCCGGTGGCACCCTCCACCGAAAGTGCAGATGTCGTAACGTTCTCGAGCGTGGACAGCCGGCTTTCGGGGCCTTGCACGGTGATCCGTGGCGGATCGACCTGCACAAGGTTGATCACGAATCCGGGCGCCGGGCTGCCCTCGACTGTTGGGCTGAGGGCGAGGCTTCGAAGCAAGACCCTCTCGAGTTCAATCTCGATTTCGGTCGGCTCGACCGCGATCACTTCAACCTCTGGTGGAAGGCGGACGCCCGAAACATCAATTGCATATGTGCTGCGGCCGGGCATGGCCTCCGTGAGGTCGAGAAAGACCTCAGGAATCCCGCCGGCCGCAGGGTTGAGGGTCAACGGTCCCCTGAGCTGCAGGGTGATGGTGTCGGGCACACTTGAGGTCAACAAGAGATCCGAGGGCATGTTGACCAGGGTCAGGTTGGCCTTGGTGCTCCGTACGGAAATTGTCGCCCGCCGTTTACCGGTCGCGGCATACCACATGAGAGATGCGGCGATCAGGGCGACCAGAAGGTAGGCCGGATGGCGAGGTCTGAGCATTACGAAGCAGCCTCCTCATCCTCGGGATTCAGCTGGTACATATGTTCAGCCAGCGCATTTCTCAAGGTTGTCTCGTCCAGCGGCCGCATCAGTTGCCGTTCAACTGCCAGGGAAATTGTGCCGGTTTCTTCGGAGACGACGATGACCAGGGCATCCGAATCCTCGGAGAGTCCGACGGCAGCGCGGTGGCGAGTACCCAACTTTGATGAGATTTTGTGGCTGGTGGAAAGCGGCAAAAAGCATGAAGCAGCCACGATCTTGTTGCCTCGGATGATGACGGCGCCGTCGTGCAGTGGGGTCCCCGGCACAAAGATATTGAGGAGAAGATCGTAGGAAAACCGGGCATCCAATGGGATTCCGGTTTCTGCCCAGGGATCCAGGGTGTCGGTCCTTTCGATCGCTATCAGGGCGCCAACCCGCCTGGTGGCCATTGTCTGGACCGCCAGTGACAACTCATTGATCAATACCGGCTGATCGGAATTTCCCGCCCCGAAACGGAGCCATCCAATCGAGCCGAAGCCGGTCAGCATTCGTCGAATTTCCTGTTGAAAGAGGACGATGATGGCAATCGGGAGCATTGCCAGGGTCTGGCTCAGGATCGAACTCAGGGTGATCAGTTTGAATGCGGCGGCGCCAAGGTAGACAATGACCAGGCCCAGCAGTCCCCACAGCATCTGCATGGCTCTCGTGCCCCTCAAAAGGGTCAAGAGGGTGTAGATCAGGGCCGTCACCAGTAGGATGTCGACCAGGTCAGGCAGGCCCACTTGGAAATCCATCAGACCGTGAAGAAGGTCGAGGACCCAGGTCATTGGTGGGCCTCTTCGATTGCTGCCAGAATCTTCAGAAATTGGAGGGTCGGTCGGAGATCGTGGACTCGGACGATCACTCTGGGGAGGCCGATCGTTGGCGTCAGGGCCGCCAGTGAGCCGGGGAGCCGGTCATCGACCTCTGCACCGGTCAGGCGTCCGATCATGGACTTGCGGGAAACTCCGAGGACGATTGGGTGACCCAGTGCGGCGAGGTTCGGCAGGTCGGCCAGGAGCCGGACGTTGGCCGGATCATCCTTGCCGAACCCGATGCCGGGGTCGATCCACACCAGATCTCGAGGGATGCCTGCGTCGATCGCCTGCTCAGCTCTGAGGGCGAGGAAGGCATGAACCTCGGCCGTGACGTTTGTGTAGGTGGTGTTTTCCTGCATGGTCCGGGGTTGTCCCCGCATGTGCATCAATACTATGCCTGCGCCGTACGAAGCGACTGTCGCCAGCATGGCGGTGTCCGCTCCGGCGGTGATGTCATTGACAAGGTCTGCGCCTGCCTCCAGGGCCGCGGCGGCGACCAGGGCCTTGGAGGTGTCGATGGAAATCAAGGTGTCCGGCAGGTGATTCTTGAGGCCCTGGATGACCGGTACGACGCGCCTGATTTCGTTCTGGGCAGAAACCGGTTCGGCGCCGGGGCGTGAGCTTTCTCCACCGACGTCGATGATGTCGGCGCCCTCGTGTGCCATCCGGATGCCGTGGGTGACGGCCTGGGTCGAAGAACCGAAACGTCCTCCGTCGGAGAAAGAATCCGGTGTGCAGTTGAGGATGCCCATGATCACCGCCAGTTGGCGCGGCCACAGGGCTTGCAGCCTCAAGGGCCGTGGGCCGAGACCGGCAGGCGTTGCTGTCGCCGGGATCACGTCGTCTGTATCTCCTCGGGAGCGTCGGGTCTCTTTGGTTTCAATGCCTGCACGTCGATATCCGAGTGTTCCTCGATTAAATCGTAGATTTCGTTTCCGTCGAGCACCTCCCGCTCGAGAAGGGCTTTGGAGATTGCTTCAAGCGAGGCCTGTTGGGCCTCGAGAATCTTCCTGGATTCTTTGTAGGCGAGGGTGACGAATGAGCTGATCTCCTCGTCGATTCGAACGGCAGTGGCCTCAGAGTAATCCTGATGCCGGGAAAATTCCTTGCCGAGAAAAATGTTCTCGTCCTGCTTGCCGAAGGTCAGAGGGCCCATGCCGGTGCTCATGCCCCACTCGCAAACCATCTTCCGTGCGAGTTCTGTTGCACGTTCGAGATCGTTGCCGGCGCCGGTGGTCATCTTGTTCGAACCGAAAGTAATTTCTTCGGCCAGGCGTCCCCCCATCAATACTTTCAGATTGGCCTCGAGGTAGGCTCGGGAATACATATAACGGTCCTCGAGAGGGAGCTGCTGGGTCAGTCCGAGGGCCATGCCTCTGGGAATGATGGTCACCTTGTGAAGGGGGTCGGCGTCGGGCAGGAGTGCCGCGACCAGAGCGTGACCGGCCTCGTGGAAGGCTGTGATGCGCTTTTCGTCTTCCGACATCACCAGGGATCGCCGCTCGGATCCCATCATCACCTTGTCTTTGGCGTACTCCATCTCGGACATGTCGACTTTCATTTTGTTGAGTCTTGCAGCGCGGAGGGCTGCTTCGTTGACCAGGCTGGCCAGGTCGGCGCCGGAAAACCCAGGTGTTGAGCGAGCGACGACTGAGAGATCGACATCGGCGGAGAGCGGAATCTCCTTGGTATGGACCTTGAGGATGCCCAGACGTCCCAGGACATCCGGGTGATTGACTACGATGCGTCGGTCGAACCGGCCGGGCCTCAGAAGCGCTGGGTCGAGGACGTCGGGTCTGTTTGTCGCAGAGATGAGGATGACGCCTGCGTTGCTTTCGAATCCGTCCATCTCGACCAGCAGCTGGTTGAGCGTCTGTTCGCGTTCGTCATGGCCGCCGCCCAGTCCGGCGCCACGATGCCGACCGACGGCATCGATTTCATCGATGAAGATGATGCACGGAGCGTTCTTTTTCCCCTGTTCAAAGAGGTCCCTGACGCGGGAGGCGCCTACCCCGACGAACATCTCGACGAAATCGGAGCCAGAGATCGAAAAGAAGGGCACATCGGCTTCGCCGGCGACGGCCTTGGCCAGCAGAGTTTTTCCGGTTCCCGGCGCACCCATCAGGAGCACACCTTTGGGAATCTTCCCGCCGAGGCGTTGGAACTTCTTCGGGTCTTTGAGGAACTCAATGATCTCTTCGAGTTCTTCCTTGGCTTCGTTCACCCCTGCCACATCAGCGAAGGTGACCTTTTTCTCGTCGGGGTTGAGGAGTTTGGCCTTTGATTTTCCGAAGGACATGGCCTTGGTGCCGCCGGCTTGCATCTGGCGGAAAAATACGAACCAAAGACCGACGAGAATCAGCAGGGGCGCCCATGAGAGGAGCGCCGTCAGAAGCCTGCCGTCCGAGGGTTTCTCAACCTCAATGACGACGTGCCCGTCCCGAAGTTTCTCGATCAGGTCGTCATACCCGGGGTCATGGGTGAAATGGTCGTACCGCGGCATGGTCGGGTCGGTCTCGTCCGCCTGGGTGCTGATCAGGATTTCTTCTCCCTTGATCAAGACTTCGCTGATTTCACCGGTAGCTACTCGATCCAGGAAGTCGGAAAAGGCGATTTCTTGAGATGTGTCCGTAACGCCGCGAAGAACCTGGAGGATCAGCAACACGCCGACCAGGATGACGGCCCACATCAGAACGGTTCGAACGGTTTGATTCACGTCGATTTCTCCTCAAGCTCGGAAGTTAACTGTGAGCGCCGATCAGGCTTTTGCGGGGGCCGCCGAGGTCGAATATCAAGAGGTGGCGGCCCGCCGGATGCGCTGTCGTGCCCCGGTCCACCAACAACAATGCAGTGGCGGGCTTTGTTCCCCATTGATGTGGGGTCACTCCTCCTCGAGTACACAAAGGTCAGGGCGGTTCGTGTAATGGTCTCGACCCGGGCCGAGACCGTAGCCGACGAGGAATCCGTCGGGGACGTCAGTGAAGATCGAGTACTTGGCTGCCAGGTTGACCCGTCGGAGCTGCGGTCTGTCGACAAAGGCCACGACCTCGATCGATCGGGGATGCTGTTGGCTCAGGTGAGTAATTAGGTAATTCTCGGTGATGCCTGAATGAACGACATCCTTGAGAACCAGCACGTGCCGATCCCTGACATTGACCTGGGTTGCATAGGTCAATTGTACAACTTCCCCGCGTTCGCCGGGACTCTGGGCAACATCGACGAACTCGAAATCCACAGGCCGGGGGAAACTGCGGGCCAGATCTGCAAGGAAAAACGCAGACCCCTTGAGGATCCCGACGAGCACCAGAGGCTGGTCGACGTAATCCTCGGCGATCACGGCTGCTATTTCGCCGATACGCTTCTGGATTTGGTCACTGTCATAGACGACTCGTAGGTCGCTCATTTTCGCGTCACCTCCACGATTCGTGGTCCGCTCACCTCGGTGGTGCCGGCCTCTACACCCGGAATCCACAGTAGTTTATCACCGTCAAAGAGGATGGGCCAAATGCGACGGAGATGGCGGGGCAAAAATACCCGAAGAATTGTCGCCGGACGCCGGCCATCGTCGCAGCGGTCGTCGGGCCGGAGACATCGTACGGAGAGTGGGCCCTGGGCTGAGATCGGGAATGTCCATCGACCAGGTACGTCGCCCAGGGCCGAGTCGCGGAGGGTGATGTGCCATCCGGGAAGGGGAATCTTGACCTTGCCGGCTTCGAGGTCGATCGAGTAGGACTCAATTGCCTGTCCCGGTTCAAGCCAGAGTTTTCCGCCGGCCCGCCTCAATACCCAACGGTTTGCCAGGGTCACGGCCGTCAATGAGCCCGAGAGAACCCCGGACAGCAGTTCGCCTTGCCGCCGGGTTGCGCTTCCCAGGCCCGCTCGGGCGACCTGTGCATGGAGCC
Organism: Thermoanaerobaculales bacterium; assembly: GCA_029932545.1. GTDB lineage: Bacteria > Acidobacteriota > Thermoanaerobaculia > Thermoanaerobaculales > Sulfomarinibacteraceae > DAOWGJ01. The sequence continues at coordinate 17,923 of JAOZPW010000032.1, forward strand.
ATCGGGTCTGAAGGGCCCGGGGAAGCTCTGCCAAGGCCTCAACCGGGATCCCACCGTCCGGATGCCATGGGTCGATCCAGAGGCCTCGGCCTTGCAAATCCTCAGCCATTGCCCGTTCATCTTCGGCAAGGGTGTGTGCAAAGTGCACCAGGTGATTTCGGATGGCTGGCTCGATTCCTTCAAGTTGGGGCAGGATCTCATGGCGAATACGATTCCGCAGATGACGGGGGCTGGTATTCGACGAGTCCTCTCGCCACTCAAGGCCTTTGCGAAGCAGCCACTGCCGGATTTCGGTGCTCGAAAAGGGGAGCAGCGGGCGAATGAGACCTTGATGCAGGGGGTGGATTCCCGACATCGCCCGGGGTCCGGCCCCTCGGAGAAGCTGGAGGAGAACGCCTTCCGCCACGTCGTCCCGGTGGTGGGCAGTGGCAATGGCCGAGGCACCGATTTCGGCGGCTGTCCGTCTCAGTGCGGCGTAGCGGAGATATCGCCAAGTGGCCTCGTTGTCCGAGTGCGAGGTGCCGGTCAGATGGATCTCGGAGAAGGGGATACCCAGGGTGTCGCAGAGGTCGCGGCAGAAGTGAGCATGTTCGTCGGCCTCCGGGCCCCGAGTGCCATGGTGGATATGTACGGCGTGGAGGGTCAGCCTGAAATCTGAGCGGTGCAGCAGATGAAGGAGGGCCGTCGAATCGGCACCCCCGGAGAGGGCGATGACGATCGTGGAACCGTCCTGATCCGAGAAATCGGCTCTCCAGTGCCGGATAAAGGAATCGAGGTCCATGAAAGAACTCTAACCCGGCGGTCCCCTAATTCAATCCCACCCGCGCGAAGCGCCCTCACTCAGAGGTCCACGACCGGCGCCAAGAGAAACGGGAACAAAAGAAAAATGGTGGCGGTGGGTAGACTTGAACTACCGACACAGGGCTTATGAGACCCCTGCTCTACCCCTGAGCTACACCGCCAAGGGGCGGTAAATATATTTCCAGAAAGCCCAGGTGTCAACCGGGGCTTTCCCCGAGCCCGTTCCCGAGCCCGTTCCCGAGCCCGTTCCCGTTACCGACCTTCTTTGGCCTCAACCGAAACTCCCGCTACATCATCCGTGGATTCTCGATCGGGAAATCCTCGGTGTTTGCTCTTTGATTCCGGCTCCGCAGGGTTAGGCGTATACTGTTCGGATGGTAATCGACGAACCGGTCCGTGGAACACCGTGCCCGTCCTGTGGCGTTCTGGTTGAGTCGGGTTCATTGCAACTCTGCATGATTTGTCGTACTCTCTTTTGCCACTACTGTGTCGTTGACGGCTATGGAAGACAGTTTTGTTCGAAACGGTGTAGGGATTTTTTCTTTTTTGGGGATGAGGACGGCGATGACAGCTAGTCGGTTCCCCGTTGGATGGATCAATGGGTAAGAAGCGAGACGAAATCATAGAGAGAGCCCGAAACCTGCCGAGGGTTCGGGATCTGGTAGAGAGCAGGCTGCTGATCCAAAAGGCTCAGGGCGCACGGCTGTTTGATGTCGACAATGTTGGATATATCGACTACACCGGAGGTGAAGGGGCGGCCATCGTAGGTTATGCCAACCAGTACATCTCTGATGCGGTGAAAAAGGCATTGACCAATGGCATCCCAACTGGATTCCATCCGCCGGCCGAAGTTGACCTGGTGGAGAGTTTGCAACATTTCTTGCCGTGGGTTGGCGCCTGGTATTTTTTCCGCGATGAGGATGAGGCTTTCTCGCGGGCCCTTTCGTGGGCCAGAAGTCGAACCGGCCGGAAGAAATTCCTTATTTTTGGTGCGAGTCGGCCGCGGAATGCGCCGGTCCGCGGTGAAGATTGCCACGTGATTCCGGGGTGGAATTTACATGCGGTAGAAGCCGCTCTTGGAGCCTACACGTCGGAGATCGCCGGAGTGATCGTAGATCCCATAATGAGTGGACGTGGTGTGATTCCTGCT
>JAOZPW010000033.1 GCA_029932545.1 Thermoanaerobaculales bacterium
ACCCGGAAAAATCCGGCAGGTAATCCGAGCCGATCATGCCGGTGAGCACTGCCAGGTTACCGCCCTGGAGGCGACCACGGGCCCTTCCTGGGGTAATGGTCAACACTCGGTTCTCGACCTGGACCAGATTGTCACCGAGATCGGTGGGGTTGTGCATCTCAAGGGCCTTGGCCTCGAAGAGTAGACGTTGCACATGGCCGGTCGAGAACTCGTTCCAGGTCGAGATGCCGACGGGCCCGTGAAAGGTCACCAGGCCGGTTTTTGCCTGGATCGCCAGAAGCAGGGCGGTCAGATCGCTGTAGCCCATGATGATTTTGGGGTTTTTGCGGATCATGTCGTAATCCAGCAACCCAAGAAGCCGGGCGCAGCCCCAACCACCTCGAAGGGAGATCAGGGCCCGCACCCCGGGGTCGGCGAAGAGATCATTGACGTCGGCGGCGCGGTCTTTATCCCGGCCGGCCAGGTAGCCGTACCGATCCAACAGGTGCTTGCCGAATCGGACTTTCAGTCCAAGCGCCGCCATGGTCTCTCGGGCGATCTCGGCATCATCAGGGTGAAAGGTCGCCCCAGCGGGATTGATCAGGCCCACCAAATCGCCCTTTTTCAGGCGCCTCGGTTTGAGAACGGCCGATGACGGGTTTTCCGAATGGGCGAGAGTGGGCAAGCCGGCCGCAGCGGCTGCGGCGCCTCCGGTTTGCAGGAAATGACGACGGGTCCAGCTCATGGTCTTTCTCCTCACTCCGGTCAATAGAGTAGCGTATCGGAACAGCACCACTCCTGGAAGCGCTGCTGAGAAAGCTGGATAGAGCGACGGTTGACGTAATTTATGCAGGTTGAGATATCCAGGCACCTCGCAAAAAGGTGACTTTGTTATCATTTATGGAGCTCTATATCTCAACATCGGATTGTTAAGAAATTAGATATGTTTCTATTGGGCTACGACGACTCATGGTGAGAATGCTGCGTGGCATCTGGAGTTGACAAAATCTGACGCAAACCTCACTATTGGACTCAAGGAGAAATCAGATGTTGGGAATGAGATTTCTGAGCTGCGTTCTGACGATTGTTTGCCTTCTGCCCGTTGGGTCTGCGTGGTCCCTCGATGCCGATGACCTCAGTGACCCAAAGGTTGTAGAGGCTTATGTGGACGGTGTCGTCAAGCCGCTGATGGTTGAAGGCCACAGCCCATCCGGTGTCTTTGCCCTGATGAAGGATGATGAGATCATCTTTACCAAAGGCTATGGTTGGCAGAATGTCGAAGAGCGCATTCCGGTCGACCCCGCAAGTACCTTGTTCAGGCCGGGTTCGATTTCAAAACTCTTCACCTGGGTGTCGGTCATGCAGCTTGTTGAGCAAAACAAGCTGGATCTGGATGTCGATATCAATACCTACCTCAATACCTTCCAGATCAAAGACACCTACCCCGGTCAGCCCGTCACGCTCCGCCACTGTATGACACACACAGCGGGCTTTGAAGATGGGTTTCTCGGCTACCTGATCATCGAAGATCCCGAAAAAGTAATCCCACTGGCCGATGCCATGAAGAAATACCAACCCGAAAGGGTGAACCCACCCGGCGTGGAGAGCGCCTATTCGAACTACGGCACATCCCTCTCCGGCCTGGTGGTGGCGAACGTGTCCGGGATGACCTTTGCCGCTTATGTTCAGGAAAATATTTTTAACGTGCTCGGCATGAACCACTCCACTTTTGAGGAGCCACTGCCGGAGCGGCTCGATCAGAACATGGCGGTGGCTTACAAATACCAAGGCGGTCAGTATATTGCTCGCCCCTACGAACTGATCTCCAATTTCATCCCCGCCGGGGCGATGGCCGCCACCGCAACCGACATGCTCAAGTTCGGTAGCGCCCTGCTCAATGGCGGAAGCCTGGACGGCAGGAGCATCCTGCAGCCGGAAACCCTGGAAGAGATGAACAGAACCCACTTTACCTACGATCAGCGGATCAAGGGAATGGGCCTGGGTTTCATCCATTACCCATGGGGCGATACGGACACATTCGGCCACGACGGCGCCACAACGGCCTTCTTCTCTCACTTGGGCATGACACCCTCGGCCAGGTTGGTGATTTTCTCGTCCTTCAGCGGTCCTGGTGGCGGAAAGATCTACCACGCACTGTCTCGGGGGATCTACCACGAGTTCTTTCCCATCGATGCCTTCAACGACAGTCGGTCCCCTGAGCTTTCCGGCCAGGTCACCACATTCTCCGGCACCTATCTTCCCTGGCGCGGAAACTTTAGCCAGATTGAGAAGCTGATGGGGCTCGGCGGCCAGGTCAAGGTCGTCCCCAGTGGTGAAGATGCATTGATGATTGGTAAGGATCGATTCATTCAAATCGGTGACCGACTTTTTCAGAATGCGGACACCGGCGACATCGTGGCTTTCCAGGAAAATGGGCAGGGAGAGATTATCGGATTCGCTCATAACGGCATGCCGTTCCTGTCCATGTACAAGGCCGGCGTTCATGAAAGCCAGATGTTCAACCTTGTCTTGCTGGGCTTGTCAGTGATTGTCTTCCTGGCCGTCGTATTACGATTCCTCTATCAGCGTGACCGCTATCGGGAGTTGCCTCTTGCAGAGAAGCGAGCCGTCCGGGCAGCAATATTGGCCGCCTCCAGCCATCTGTGGACCTTGATCTTCGGCGTCATTGTCATTGCGGCACTGGGGGACCAGCTACTACTTCACATTCCGTTTCTCTTCACGTTCTGGCTCATTTTCCCCATCATAACGACGCTGTTGTCGGTCTACCTGCTGTACCAAGCTTGGCTGGTATGGAAGAACGGACTCTTGAAGGGTAAATTTGCCAGAATTCGTTATTCCATCGTCAGTTTCTGCGCGCTGTTTATGGCCTGGTTCTACTATTTTTGGAACATCCTAGGATTCCGATAATATTGAATACCGAAAGAGTGTTGACATTGCATCTGAGAGAAGAGAGAAAAAAACGCAGAGACGCAGAGACGCAGAGTTCAGGAGGCTGGTGGTACGAAACAAAACCGGTGATGGCAGCCGTCTACGCAAAGCAAAAGAACTTAAACTCGACCTCGTTTTGTTGAATCAGGAACCAAATTCTCAACGCCAACACAGGCCTCACGGTCCATCTCCCGTGTTTCCGTCTCTGCTCCTCTGCGTCTCTGCGTTTATTTCTTCATCTGACGCGTCAAACTCACTCTCTCCTCGTTTCTCACTCCTTGTCGACCATCACCTGTCCCTCTTCGGTGACTCGGCGCAGGTCGAGATCGTGGAAATCGTAAGAAAAATCGGTAGCCGGCGACACCGCCTTCATGGCGATACGGTCGATCGAGCCTTCAGGCGTCAGGCCAAACGACGCATAAGCGTCGGCCATCAGCTGCCGGTCGGTCCAGCGTGCGATGAAGGTGTCGAACTGGAAGTGCTCCAGGGGACCGGCCAGCTGCGGCGACCGCGGCGAGCGGAAGAAGAGGGCGTCATCGACCAACTCGATGAAGATGTCGCCATACCAGGGGTCCCGATCTTCCATGGATTACAAACACCGATGATCCGACTCAGCTCCCCTGGTATGCACTGAGAAACTCCTCGCGACCGATCCCCGCCTGCGAGCAAATAGTCCGCAGCGTGGAAGCCTTGATCTTCTTGTGATTGGGGAGGGTGAGAGGCGTCCTGGAGCCATCGGCGTTTTGGCGCACCATCGCGATGTGACTCCCTTCTCGGACGATCTCGAAGTCGAGTGTTTGAAGAGCCTTGATGACGCGCTTCTTCGGCGCATCGACCGGAAACTTCGGCATCAGATGGCGACTCCGGTTTCGGCAACGAACGCTTCGAGCACCGGAGGTTCGGTTAGCAGCACCTCTTCACCGAACGTCTCGATGTGGAAGCGGATTGCCGAGCGCACATCGGCAAGGGCTTCCTCATAGCTGTCGCCCTGGCCGACCACGATGCCCTTCAGTCCAAGAGGATAGGCCACATATCCATCGGGGTGTTTTTCAACGATGATTTTGATGGTATTCATGACTCCACTCTACTTCCTATTCCGCAGTGGGGGATAGTGATTTCCTTTTCCTCATCCAGGACATTTTACCACCATGGACGACCGCTTGGGCTCAGATGACCACGACGATGAAAGTCACAGGACGGTCTCCGCCGAGGATCAAGCGCCGAAGGCCCTCAGACCTTCACCGTGGGTCCTTGGGGAGGCTTTTCTCAGACTCTCTCAGGATTTATAGGGGACATTGATTATTTCTTCCTAAACTGAGCGACGAGGGGATCAAAATAATAAGGAAACCAGGAACCAAGGAAGAAGAGGGCGATGTGTTATTCCCCTCCGTTTTCTTGTTTCCTGGCTTCCTTATTCAACCCTCTTTCCTACTCGGTGACTCGGCGCAGGTCGAGATCGTGGAAATCGTAGGAGAAGTCGGTCAGGGGTGATATGGCCTTCATGGCGATGCGGTCGATTGAGCCTTCCGGCGTCAGCGAGAACGAGACATAGGCGTCGGCCATCAGCTGCCGGTCAGTCCAGCGTGCGATGAAGGTGTCGAACTGGAAGTGCTCGAGGGGACCGGCAAGCTGCGACGACCGTGGGGAGCGGAAGTGAAGGCAGCCATCCACCAGCTCAATGAAGATGTCGCCATACCATGGGTCCCTGTAGGTGCCCACGTACGCTTGCAACGGCAGGCTCGGCTTGCTGCCGGCCTTTCTGGCCGCCGCCGCCTCGCCAACTGTCTTTTCAGCCTCTTGGCGTTGGGTGGTGACTTCGTCGTGGCAGAGGGCGATCCAGTCCTTCTCACCGCCCAGGAACTGGTCGAGGATTTCGAATACGACCGCACGGGGCGCCGAGGTCATCTGGTTGCTCGTCGCGAAAACCGCCAGATTTTCTTCGGGCAACATCGCCACATAGGTGGTCATGCCCCAGAGGAGTCCCCCATGTTCATACATGGGCTGCCCATAAAATGATGTGACGCCCCAGCCGAGAGCGTAAGCGTTCATGTGGGCGCCGGCGTTCTTCTTCATGATGGCTTTCGGCGGAAGCAGGGTGACCGGACTCAGCAACTCGTTGATCTGTTTGTCGCTGATGAGCTGATCTTCCACGTCGTGCTCCAGGGCCAGCTTGCCCCGGGAGAGCCACATCTGCAGCCATTTGGCCATATCGTTCGCGCTGCTCTGGAGTCCACCTGCAGCCGCACTGACCTCTAACTCGGTCAAGGATGTCACCTGCAACTCTCCATCAACCAGTACGTGCGGCGTCGCCCGGTTCCTCATTCCTTCGGCGCGGGGCTCACTGGCGCGGCTGTCACTCATGCCGAGCGCCTGCATCAGTCGCCTCTCGACGAAATCCGGAAAAGACAAACCCGACACTTCGGCGATCACCTCACCGGCGATGATGTACAAGAGATTGTCGTAGGCGAACTCGGAGCGAAAGCTCGAGGTCGGTTTTAAGAAGCGCATGGCCCGGATCACGTCGTCAACGCTGGTATCTCCGGGGGGAAAGGTCAGCAAATCGCCGGCCCCCAGCCCAAGGCCGCTGCGGTGGGTCAAGAGATCCCGGATGGTGAATTCCCGGGTCACCCAAGGGTCGTACATCCGGAAGGTGGGCAGGTGGTCGATGACTTTGTCTTGCCAACTGAGTTTTTCCTCATCGACAAGCAGAGCCAATGCAGCGGTGGTGAACGCCTTGGAGACTGAAGCGATCTGGAACAACGTGTCGGCGTCAACCATGTCGGCTCCGCCGATCTCCCGCACACCGTGTCCCTTGCTGTAGACGACCTCGCCGCCGTGCACAACCGACACGGCCATGCCCGGCACCTGGAATAACTTCATGGCACGTTGGACCACGGCATCAATCGTCTCTTCGGTGACCTGGTCGGCCGCCGAGTCATGCCCTTCGAATGGGTGTTTCTTCATTTTTTCTCCGATTTTCTTTTCCCAACAAGCCGGCGGCCCGGTTCACACCGGGCCGCCGCACTATCAACAATTGCCTCGAGCCGGCACTAATTTCTCAGAAGTTGTAGATGAAATTAACGCCGACCGTCCTGGGACGGTTTGTCGGAACGATGTCGTAGTCCATCCCCGTCCGGAGGATCCGGTATTCGATTTTTTCGTCGAGTACGTTGTCCGCGAACAGGGCAGCACTCCAGCCACTGGGGTGGGAGATTCCCACCCGCAGATCCATCAGGGAATAGGCGGGCAGGGCCACGTCGAGGTCGAGATTGAAGTCGTTGAGCCGGTCTCCGACATACCGGTACATGCCGTTGGCGAAGACATTCATGCCATTGCCGATGGGCTGCTTCCAATCAACCATGACCGAGAAGCTCTCCTCGGCGGAACCCGGAAGACGGTCTCCCTTTCTCCCGGTATAGACCGGTTCCCCGGTGGCGGGATCAAAGTTTGGGGGGATATCCTCGCGGAGCTCCGATGTGCTCAGGGATCCACCAAAGGTGAAGCGCAAATTTTCGTTGACGAAATAGTCAAGGCCGAACTCCACACCGGTGACACCGGCCTTGCCCACGTTCTGGGTCGTCCGGGCAAATGTGACCCAATCTGTGACAACCAGCTGGATGTCGTCATAATCGAGATAGTAGGCCGCAATATTGGTTCGCAGGAGACCATTGAGCCAGGTATTTTTGATGCCGAGTTCATAATTCCATAACGTATCGGAATCGTAGGTGGAAAACTCAGAGATCACGGTTGGCTCATTGAATCCGCCGCGCCGATAACCCGAGCTGGCCAAGGCATAGCCGAAGAAATCCTCGTTGAAGCTGTGCTCGAACGACACCTTGTAGGTGCTGACATTTTCATCTGTCTCGAATTTGGGTCCGACCAACTGATCGAAGCCCTGCCAATAGTCAAAGAATCCATTGGCTTCGTGGTAGATTTTCCCATACTCGACGTTGGAGTACCGATAGCCCAGCAGCAAACGAGTATCCTCGGTAAAATTAAGCCCAATCTCGCCATATGCGGCCTCTTCATGACCCATATTCTCGGATACTTGGTTGACCGCGATGTCACCGTCGGTCAACGGATAAAATCCGAACAGCGGCTGATCCGGGCCGTGATAGGTATCGTTTACGAAGAAGTCTGCCCCGGTGTCCTCGTAATAGATGCCGGCGATCCAATCGAAGAAACCTTCGCTCGAAGAGACGAGGCGGAACTCCAAGACGTCGGTGTCAAGGTTCAGATCATTGACCAGTGGAATTGCGCCGGCACGTAGACCCACCCATTCTTTGTCATCGACTAACCTGTAGCCATCATAATCTGTTTGGGTCGCAAGAAACGTCGCCGAAAAACTGTCGAAGTCATAGTTCAATTTCAGGTTCAAGAACTCATATGAGGTGTCGAACGCATCCCTGACCCCGCTGATCATGGTTCGAGCATCGATATCGTAAGGGATGTTGGGACCTTCGTCACCAACCACATCGAGATCGCCAGGGTCGCGCGTTGTTGTGACCCTTGGGGTACTCGCCTCAGTGGACTGGTTGAGATAGGTCAGATCGAGAGAGAATCGCTCATTTGGCTGCCAGCCCAAGGCAAAACGTCCCCCGTTGGTGTCGTCAGTGTTGAAGTCGGGTAGTTCCAGCTCGAGGTTGTCGATGAATCCATCGTCCTGGTAGGAATAGCCGACCACACGCATAGCCAGGTTGTCGGTGAGGGGGATATTCGCATACCCCTGCACGCCAAAATTGGTGCCGCCATCCGTGGTATCGGAGACGTAGGTATTGAACCCGGCGGAGAATTTCTCGGTATTGGGTTTATTGGGGATATAGCGAACCATGCCCGACATGGCGCTTCGACCGAACAGGGTGCCCTGAGGCCCCTTGAGCACCTCGACCCGATCGATGTCGACAAGGCGGATCGGGGGTGCCGAATCCGAGGTACTGATGGGAAAATCGTCAAAGTAGGTTGCGCTCGTGGCGCTCCCCCATTGTTGGGTGGAGGTGGAGATATTTCGGAAGATGATCCGATTCTCTCCCGCACCCGCCTCGGACACGGTGACTCCCGGCACCGCGGAGATGAACTCTGTGACGGTCTTCTTGCCCTGAGCTTCGAGGGTCTCTCCTGAGACCGCGGTGATCGCAGCAGCGGTGGACTGCACGTCGGTCTCACGCCGAGTGGCGGTGACTGTGACCTCGCCCTCGAAAGGCGACTCCTTGAGCGCCTCCTCGACGGCGGTTTCCTGAGCTTCTTCATCGGTGAGCGGCTGGTCCTCACCCTGGACCTCCTGAGCCCAGACCGGTCCACCGATCATCAGCAACGTGCAAAATAAGACAATGGACAGCGTTTCGAATAACCTTCTCATTAGGACCTCCCCTGATTCCATAATAAAAGTGAACGCGATGTCATCTTTTTAAAGATAATGATGATCGCTAAGGTTGTCAATAGCGTTCAACGAGATTTCGGTGATTTTTGATGAAAAGCGGCTGAAAATATGTCTTTTGACAGAAAATTGGAAACATTCTCGGGTCGCTACCGGATGTTCATGAGGAGTTTGACAGCTTCGGAAAAATGACTTCTAAGTCATATCATATGCGCAAATGAAAAGATCAAATTCATCTTTGGGCATAATCCAGGTACGACCAATCCCGGTCCTTGGCGAAATCCTCTCGTTCCTGCTCAGTAGTCTTTCTGAAGACCATCTCACAGCAGTCATCGCCCTCCGGCTCGGTTTTCAGGTGAACGAACTTCACCTCCGGATTGAAGGCCATGAACTGGGCCGGATCGACGAGACAGTACAAACGGCCGAGCTCTTCGCCGCCATGCTCCCGCCATACCTTGGCCCACAGGCAATCCCTGCATCGAACGATGGTCTCGCCTTCCTCTTCTTTGATCTCAACCGATGAGTGCGTGCCGAAAGCCGGCAAGCCTTCGCCGGGAACCATTTCATAGGTCTCGGGCGTCAGGGGAAGGCCTTTCTCAAGGGCCTCAGCCCGAGCCTTCCCTCCGATCTTCATGCCGTAGTTTCGAATCGCTTTGACGATCAGAGCCTTGCCGGCCTCGTCTCCCATCTCATCGACGATCGTCTCGGCAAAGGCAAGATGGAGTAATGCAAGGCGCCGGACCGCCTTGCCGACCTCGGTCTTGGCCTCGTCAAGGCTGATCATTTCATGATTGTGTTCCATCTTTTCCTCGTTTCTCTTCGGTGACTCTTCAATCGATGTGCATTCGCCTTGTTATTTGAGAAGAACGCCATCCCGCTCGGCACGTTGGGCGCGCGCCTCGATTCGACGCCGGATAATCGATTGGCGGCGGTGGTCTAAGGGAAAGTACCAGAGGGCGATACCACCAATGATCATGGCTATTGCAGGCAGAATCAAGGATGTGAAGATCAGTCCCTTGTTGGCAAAATCCGAGTTGGGTCCCTGTACCGTATAACCAAACGCACCGATAATTATGAAACCGATCCCGCTGCCAAGCGCTGCGTTGATCTTCCCGATGAACGCAGAAAATGCGAAGTAATTTGCAGACCGGTTGACCCCAGTTTTTAAGATGTCGTAGTCGATGACATCTCCCATTAGTGCCATGGGGATGGCATAGCCCGCAGCAACCGCCATCGCGCGTACAGCGACGAGAATCAGAAAGGGGATCAGCGAGGCCTCCCCTGGTTGCAGGAAGGCGATGGCCATCATGGATGCTGCTCCGATGAACCAGCCAATTGTCATGGTTCTGTGCTTGCCCAATCGATACATGATTTTCAGCCAAAAAGGCATAGCGAGGAATGTGGCCACGGCGTCGATGACAAGGACATGGGGAAAGTACTTCCCGAGCTGTAAATAGGTGTCGGTATAGAGAAAAATCGTCGCAAAGAAAATGCCGTTACCCAAACCTCCAACGATAGCGGGCATCAGGAAGAACCAGAAGGGCCGGTTTTTCCGAACTGAGGCAAACATAGTTTTGATTGACGGCTTTTCGACGGCTACGGGCTTGCCCTTCGGCCCCCACAGGATGGCCATCAACGCCACGACAGGCATCAGAGCGACATAGAAGATCGCGATGAATTTGAGCGATTTGGCATTGTAGCCCTGGAGGGCAAACAGAGGGATCAGCGGGATCAGGGCAAAGGTCAGGGAGCCCAGCTGAGAGCTCATGCCAACATAGGTACTGATGCGAGATCGTTCGTCGTACCGTCGTGAGATCTCGGTACCCCAGGCAACATGTGGGATGCTGATCATCGTGAACGCGAAATAGAGCATAAAGAGCCACAGGGTGAAGTAAACCGCGCCCGATGTTTCGTCCGGTATGTACAGAAAATACATCGACACCATGGCCAGTGCAAAACCGGCCAGGATCCAGGGTTTTCGGGCGCCCAACCGAGACTTGGTGATATCTGAGAGGTAGCCGATGGCCGGATCGGTGACCGCATCAAAGAGGCGCCCGGCGGCGAGGATCGTGCCGATCAAGGCCAGACTCAAGCCGGCATGCTTGGCGTAGAAGGCCGGAATGATGGCGGCAGTCGAAAACAGGAGAACTCCGGTGATATAGGCGGGTGAGGCATAGGCTGCGAGCCGCCAAAAGGACTGTCGTTGGTCAGGCATAAAAAGCTCCAGAGATTCCAGCTCGGTCGGGAAGACATGATGTGGGGTGAACTTGGTCGGGATGACGGGGAGTGAGGCGGACTCGGTCGGGATGACAGGGTGTGGGGCGCGACCAGCCACCCTTCCTGTCATCTTGAGCAAGTCCGCGAGTCGAAAGATCTGCCCTGAGGACCGGGCAGGGCGTTGATCTGTCGGGGGTTGGTGTGATCATTCTCATCCGAGGATTGTTGGCAGATCAATGAAGGATTGATATGAGGCGTTGCGCTCCACGGTGATCTCGGGCGCTTCACAACCGGGGATCGGGGCAAACACATCCTTGTCGGCGCCGGCGATGGCGACCCGAATCCGCCAGCCCGCCTTGAAGAGAACCGAGATGGGGAACAGATCGAAGGCGATCTGCGCGACCTCACCCGGCAAGAGAGGCATGGCGTCTGCCCTTTTGCACGAATGATAGGGCCCGAACATCGTGTACGGCGGCGTATCGTCCGAGATCTTGCGGTGGATTGCGCGCAGTTGTCCTTCGGTCACCAGCTTGACCGTTCCGTCGGGGAGAACGGCCTCGAGATAGGCAAAGAATTGACCATCGGGGGCGGTGGAGCGTACATTGAGATGGATCACCGGATGGCCGGTGATCTCCATATCTGTCTGCAATGGCGGTGAATCGTAGACAAGCAATCGCTCATCCGCCTCACGTCTATCGGGATGGTAGACCGGCGCTCCCCCCACCTGGGTGTGCCAACGGTTGTTCTGCCCCGTCCCTGTATTTGGATCAACGTGGTAGATGTCGCTCCCCGTCTGATCGACCGGTGGGTCGGGCCGCAGGCCATGATCCGCCGATAGATACATCCTCTGCATCCGGGTCTGGGGAAGCGGCCAGACGCGGGTCAATTTCCAGCGGTTCTCGCCCAGGGTGTAGTACTCAAGCACGCCCGTTTCGATGGGCTCGGCACCGGCCTTGAAGAATGGATCCACCGATCCCACCACGAGGTCAAAAACCTGTTCCGCAGGGATCACTTCCGGCTCGGTGGGATCACCGGCCTGAAAAGGATCCGCACGGAAATCGCCCCCATGATTCCACGGACCCACGATCACTCGTTTGGGGCTGGAAAAACTGGTGAAGAAGTTGACGGCGCCCAGCGAGGTGCCGGCGTCGTACCAACCGGCGCGATAGACGACGGGCGTGGCCTTCGCCTCAATCGCATCCCGATGATGATAGATGCTGAAGGACTCAAGTCCGACGTCAGGATGGCCTTGACGTGTGTCGTCGATGAACGTGAGAAACTTCCGGACTTCCTTGGCATTGAAGTTGTCCCGGTGCTCGGAGATCGCATCTGCGAGCATGGCGCCGGTCGTATCTTCGTCCACCGGGCGCACACCGATCACCAGTGCCTTGACGTCATCGGGCTCGTCGGCCAACAGTGTCGCGGCGTCGTTCCGGTCCATGGCGCCGGTCATCTCACCCCAGACGTCGGCCATCCAGGTATTGAGGATGCCGCCCGGGCAAATCAGTTGCCGGTAGACATCAAAGTCCATCGCACGGGCCACCCCGACCTTGAGCGGCCCCGGGCTGGTGACACAACTCATCAGGGTAGTATTGGCGGTATAGGAAGTTCCGGTGGTGGCCACCCGACCGTCACACCACGGCTGTAGCGAAACCCATTCGATCAACTCACCGATGTCTCCGACCTCGTCGGGAGGCAGCTCAATTTCGCGGCTGCCGAACGAGGCGCCCGTCCCTCGCGCATCGCAGACAACCAGCACGTACCCACAGTTCCACAGATGGGAGGCCATGAGAAAACTGCCCTGAAACTCGGGCTTGTCCTCACGAAGCGCCATGGCCCGCCAATAACGGGTTGACGCCATCACCACCGGGCGCGGCGCCACGAACGATTGACTCCCTGTGGGAAGCCATACGCTGACGGCGAGACGAATACCGTCTCGCATGGGAACGTATGAGGATCTGAGGACCAGATCGTCGGTGCGCATCACAGCGTCGTTCTTTTGGCTCATCTTTTTCTCAGCACTTTCCCGGAAAACACGCCGGTGAATTGGTCATCCTGAACTGCGATCGAGCCATTGACGATCACGTACTTCATGCCTTCGTTCTTGGCCTCCGGATAAAGGTAATCCGCGTGATCCGTCAGGGTCTCCAGATCGAAGATGGCGATGTCCGCATCGTAACCTTCCTCGATCAGTCCTTTTCCCTTCAGACCTGTCATGTCTGCGGGCAAATATGTCAATTTATGGATGGCTTCCTCAATGCTCACGATCTTCTTTTCACGTACGAACTTCCGGATCAGCTGTGGAAAGGAGCCGGTATCCCTCGGGTGGCCGGCAGGAAGAAACTCAGATTTGATTGAACCATCGGTACAGCCCATCACATACGGCAAGGCAAACAACCGAGCCACCTGAGCCTCTTCCCTCATAAAGTACCCGGCCCTGACGTCACCGGCGTTCTCCACGATGATGTCGCAGATCGTGTCGAAAGGTTGGGTCGATCTTTCCTCTGCGATTTCGGCAATGCTCTTTCCCTTCAGCTCTTCAGTGATCGCCGCACCAAATATTTTCACACCATCAAAACCGCAATATTCAATGAGATTTTCAAATCCAGAACCGGTTTGAAGCTCCCGCCACACCCTCTTCCTGAAATCCTCGTTCTTGAGGTTCTCAACGAGCCTTTCTGGCCCTTCGGCCGCAAAACAATTCGGAATCGCATCGATCAAACCCGCGGAACCCGCCAAATACGGGTACATATCCGCCCTTACTTTCAGGCCCCGGTTCTGCGCATTTTCGATCAGTTCGAGAATCTCGCCGAGTTTGTTCCAGTTGTTTTTTCCACAGAGTTTGAAGTGGGCAATGTTAACCGGCACACCGGCCCGCTCCCCGATCTCCAGGGCTTCTCTGACGGCCTCGACAATGGAATCTCCTTCGCTTCTCATATGGGTGGTGTAGTTGCCGCCGTATTCTGCGACCACTTTGAGAAGCGCTACCAGCTCATCGGTGTCAGCATAGGAAGCCGGAGGGTAGATGAGACCTGTGGAGAGCCCGACGGCGCCTGCTTCCATGGCATTTCGCACATGATCCTTCATTTCTTCCAGCTCGTGAGCCGTTGGGGCTCTGTTCTCGTAGCCAAGCACAAACTCCCGAATTGAGCCGTGCCCGGCATTAAAAGCCCAGTTGTCTCCGAGGTCGATGGTTTCGAGATAGTCCACGTATTGGCTGAACGTTCCCAGCTTTTCCGAAAAGAACTTCACCTGATCGTCCGCAAGGCCAAACATCCCGGCAGCTCTTTCCAGATCCTGAGGTCTAATGGGCGCCAGGGTGCCGCCGCACTGTCCGACGATCTCAGTCGTGATGCCCTGCTCGACCTTGTTGTCGAACCGATGTGGGCCCAGGAGGGAATAGTCACTGTGACTGTGATGATCGATGAAGCCGGGAGCAACAATCAGACCCTCGGCATCGATGATCTTTTCGGCCTCGGTGGGTGAAAACCGACCCACGGCGGCGATCTTCCCATCCTTGATTGCGACATCGCCCACAAAGACAGCTTCCCCGCTGCCATCGACGATCTTCCCGTTTTGAATCAGTAGATCGTACATCACGAATCTTCCTCAAATTCTGTTGTCATCGAGTCCTGCCGAAAACCCAGAGATCTCAGGGTCTCGGGAAACTCCGGAGCGGTGTAATCGGCCAGGTCTTCGAAGTTCTCACTGTAAAAATTCTCAATCGCGTTCATCCGCACTTCGATGTCGGCCCTGGACAAGTACCTCCCGGCGACCACCACACCTTCGATACGGCGGGTATTGGTGATGTCTGAGAGCGGATTGCCGGCCAAAATCACCAGATCTGCGACCTTCCCAACGGCAATGGAACCCCGGCGATCACTCTCTCCCAACACTGCGGCAGCTTGCTGAGTCGATGCGACCAGGGCTTCGTACTCCGACAAGCCCGCGTCTTCCACCAGAAGTTGAAGCTCATCGTGGAGAGAAAAGCCCTCGATGACCGTCGGATTGACCGCATCGGTACCCGCAACGAGCCTGGCGCCAGCTCGATTGAGGACCCGGGCAGCCTTGGCCGTGTCTCTGTAGAGGTCGCGAAGGCGGACTTTCGCCTCGGGATCTGCGGTCATCGCCTTCATCAGGGCGCTCTCGGGCGCCAGATGAACCCGCCACCCCGGATGTACATACGCCATTTCAGGTCGGGCGGCCAATAGCTCGGCGTCACCGGCGGCAATACGCTCCCAATGTTTGTTGATGACCAATGTCGTATCCACCCACACCCCATGGCTGACGATCAGATCGGCAAATTCCTGAATCCGATCTTCGTCATAAGAGAGATCCGGCATCCGATGATGGAAGAGGTCTGACACATGGCCGATCGATCGCAGGCCCGACTCCACCGCGTGTCGAAGCCCGACCTCGTACGGCACATGCCCATGGCAAGAAAGTCCCAACTCCCGGCTCTCTTCGATCACCGCATCGAAGCAGTCCCTGGAGAGTCCGCTGTAGATTTTGATCTGATCATAGCCCTCTCGAGAACAGGACCTCACCATCTCCTTCGCCTGATCGGGCCCTTCGGGTGAGACGAAACATGCGAGTTGCAGGGGCGGTTCGCCATCGAACATCGGACTGTCAACTGTCATATGTGGACCGAGGCGTTGACCTGCGGCAATCTCATCCCTCAGCCTGAGCGAATCCCCTTCTCCTGCCCTGATCTTGATGCTGGTGATACCGTTTGCGATGAACTGAAACAACAAGAGGTCATAGAACAGGCTGCCCGGGTCAATGGTCTTATCGGGATTGAAGGCCTCAATCCACGGCATGGTGGCAAGATGCACATGCATGTCGGACAGACCGGGCATGATCCACCGGTTGGTGCAGTCGACCACGGCCTCACCTTCCGATGCCGTCAACGAGCCGACCTCGGAAATCCAACCCTTTTCAATCCGGACGCCGGTGCTGGAAAGAATCTCGTCATTCTCCATGCTCAAAACGTTGCCGTTGAGAAAGACGATGCCACTCATCAATAAATCACAAACATCAAAAAGGTCAGGACTGCAAGGTAGTCCCCGCTCTCAAAGCCAACGGTTGTGTCATCCTTGCGTACCGCCCCGGGGAAATAGCTGGCTTTGAAGGCGGGGGCCTGGTCCTTGAAGCTCAGCTCAACCTCAAAGTAATCGGGTAATGCGCACTGAAGATCTTGGATATTCCGTGTCAGTGCTTCCCGAGCATCCGCCTTGATCAACTCAGTTGCATCGTCCGGTTGCAAGCTCAGAGTTGAATCCCCTATGCCCTCATGGACTGCCGTAGTGTGAATCGAAGGGTTGAAGGCAGTGACCTCGGCACACAGGCCCTTGTCACCGGAAACATACACGACGGGCACGTTATGACTGTAGGCGGTATAGGTATTACAGAGAAATTCGGAGGCCCGAACACCGTTGATCATCAAGCGATACACACTTCCTGAGAAAGAATGACCCAGAGGATTCCCACGACTCGATGCTGCCGAGTGATATCCAATCATCATCACGGCATCAAAGCCCGAGTCCAGTTCCTGCATCATCATTTGCGGATGACCACTCCAGCCGCGAATCAGTCGAGCGCCCCGAGGCAGTTGAGCAGCAATGATATTCCTGCCGGAACCATGGGCATCTTTCACGAGGACCTCTGTTGCGCCCCCTTCCAATGCGCCTTCACAGGCTGCGGCGACTTCAGCAGTCATCTGGTGGCGAAACTCGGCATTGGCCGCCACGTCTTTCCGGGTCTCTTCCCAGGCCGCAATACCGGTAACACCTTCGATATCAGCACTGATAAATATTTTCATTTTTGGCCTATGCTAACCCCAAAGCCGGGCTGCAGGCGGATCCACGACGCCATGTGTGTAGACCATTCCATCGGGCCGGTCATTCTTGAGCAACAACGGCCCGTCGAGATCATGGAAGCCACAGAGCAGACCCACGACATACGACGGCGCCATTGCCAGCGAGGTTCCACCCATACATCCCACCATCAATCCCAGACCGCGTCGTGTTGCCTCACGGGCGATCTCCAGGCCGTGGGTCAGACCACCGGACTTGTCGAGCTTGATGTTGATCATCTGGTAGCCCTTGGCGGCCTGTTCCAGCTCACCGCCGTGCACACAGCTTTCGTCGGCGCACAGAGGCAGCGGTGATTGATAGCCTTCGAGTTCCTCATCTCCACCACGTGCCAACGGCTGTTCGATCATGGTGATACCCAGTGCCTTGAGTCTCGGTGCCACCTCCATACGTGGCTCGAAGGCCCACCCTTGGTGGGCGTCGATCACCAGCCCGGCAGCGGGCCGCGCGGCCCGAATCGCCTCGATCCGCTCCACCGGCCGGTCGGCGCCCAGTTTGACCTTGAGCAGAGGTTGGTGTTTTGCTGCCGCCGCCTTGGCCGCCATCATCTCGGGCTCATCCTCGAGCCCGATCGTAAAAACGGTGACGATCTTCTTCAGATCGACCCCCGCCAGCTCCCACACTCGTTTGCCGGAGCGTTTTGCTTCAAGATCCCACAAGGCGGCATCGATGGCAAAACGAGCTCCGCCCGGAGGCAGTAACTCGATCAGGTCCCTGCGGCCTGCTCCAGCCTGAATTTGCTCCGCCACGGACTCGACCTGGGCCGTCATGGTGGCCAGTGTTTCGTCGAAATAGAAAACCCCCGCGCCCTCACCGCGCCCAACATGCTCTCCATCCTGCAATTCAACGACAATTACAGGAAACGACTCCCAGACATTGTTGGAAATTCGAAAGGGCGTTTCCGCGATCCAATCTTCGTGGTGAATGCTCAGCTTAATTGTCATTTTGATTCCTTTTCTTCGGAAGGCCCACCGTTTTCGAGGACCGATCTCCAGACCACCTCGGCCTCCAGCGACATGGCAGTCTCGAGTTCGCCGACACAAACCCTGGCCAGGACCCTCTTGAGGTCGGACACCCTTGGTGCGGGCAGTTCCAAGATCCTGGAGGCAAGGGCATGAGCCTCGGGCAGCACCCTGTCGTTGGGGACTACCTTCCAGGCGATACCCAACTTAAGCAGTTCCTCTGCCTCCACTTTGTCACCGAACAGCATCAACTCTTTGGCCTTGACCTGTCCTACCAAACGCGGCAACAGAGAGGTTACGCCTCCAGTACCAAAGGAATCCAGGCGGATCTCGGGGAAAAATGCCCCCGCGTTCTCGGCCCAGATAGTGAAATCACAGTTGAGGACCCATTCCAGACCACCACCGACGGCCCAACCGTTGATGGCGCTGATCACAACCTTGGGTCCAAACATGATCTCCCGGGTCACCTGTTGCAGGCGTTCCACGTGGTCACGGGTCGTGCCTGCATTCCCGGTCTCCGAAGACTCCTTGAGATCAGCGCCTGCGCAAAAGGCCCGCCCGGCGCCGGTGAAGATGATCACCCTGGTCTCAGGGTCCAAATTGGCATCGGCGAACGCCTGGCATACCCCCTCGACCAGTGGACCATTAATGGCGTTGAGACTATCGGGCCGGTTGAGGGTGATCATCCGGATCCCGTTTTCAAGAGTGCTGAGTACTACGTCGCTCATTGGTCATAATCTCCTGAAGCGGAATTCAATTCCGCATATAAAAAATGACATCACCTTCATCTCGTATGCAGAATACCACATCCAAACAGCAAAAGACCAAAACTGAAACAGGAAAACTCCGAAAGACATCAACGCCGCACACCTTGAGCTCGAGTTCATAACACCAGAATGCCAAAACATCGATCGCGATTGGTCTAATTCGCCATACTCCGAATATTTGAACCCCCGCAACACTGCGTTGAATCCGCCCTTGCTGCCGCGCGATGTTCCGGTTCCGCCTGGCTGGGCGCTGGAAAAAGTGATTCGCATGTCATATAATCAATTCTCGATTCACTTTCCCTTGTTTGGTCAGTCGGCCTCCGGCTCCGGCACGAGGGGAACAGACAGAACAGTGAGAAACACCATGAACAGAATCTCCACCATCATCCACAGATCCTTCCTGGTTTTGATCCTGATAATCGCAGCGTTGCCCCTGGCCGCAGGAGATCTCGAAACCGAAATCGACGCCATCGCCAAGGGAGCGATCGATAGCGGCATGGCCCCAGGACTCTCGATTGCGGTTGCCCGGGCCGGCGAGGTCATCCACGCCGCCGGGTACGGCCTTGCAGACATCGAGAACGATGTCACAGTAAATGCGGGGACCAACTTTCGGATTGCCTCGATCACCAAGTGCTTCACCGCTGCGGCGATCATGCAGCTTGTGGAAGCCGAAAAGATCGAGCTCTCCGATGCAATTACGAAGTATATTCCCGACTACAACACGCACGGCCACAGCATCACCGTGCAGCAGCTTCTCAATCACACGGCCGGCATCCCCAACTACACCGAGATCGAGGCCAAGGACCGAACGGCCTGGCGGCGCCACCGCAACCATGAGGAGATGCGAACGGTCTTCGAGGACAAGGAGCTGGATTTCGAACCGGGCATGAGCTGGCACTACTCCAATTCGGGCTACTACTTGTTGGGAATGATCATCGAAAAGGTCAGTGGCGTGAGCTACCAGGAATACCTGGACGCCCACCTCATCGCCCCCGCCGGACTTTCAAATACTCAGTACGGGGGCCAGCGGCCCCTGATTGACAAGCGATGCCGGGGCTACAGGCGCACTGAGACCGGCTGGGTCAACGCCGATCCGATCAGCATGACGACGCCGTTTTCCGCCGGAGCGGTACGTTCCACTGCGACCGATCTCGTAACCTGGCATCGGGCCCTGACCGACGGCACTCTGCTGACATCGGAGGCTTATCGGGACATGGTCACCGTCGTCCCTCTTCCTAAGGGTCTCGGCGCTCACAGCTATGCCAACGGCTTCTATCACGGCAAGCTCGACGGCCACCACAAGATCACCCACCCGGGAGGCATTGAGGGCTTTAGCACCCAACTGAGCTATTATCCGGATGAAGACCTCACGATTGCAGTTCTCATCAATAGGCAGGATGTCTTGTGTGCGCCGATCGAGCACCAGGTCGCGCGGGCAGTCCTCGGACTCCCTCAGCCCGAACCGAAAGACCTACCCCTGACAGCTCAGGAAATCGACGGCATGATTGGTTCGTACTTCTTAGGATCGATGGGCATTCACCTGACCGAGAAGGACGGTAAGCTCCAGCTGGCGATCGACGGCTTCATCCCGCCCATGGATCTTCTGTACCAGGGCAACTCAGAGTTGTGGCTCGCATTGGACCCCGACACCCGGATCTCCATCGAGGGCGCCGGATCTCCCGCGGCCCAGGCGCGGCTGATGTTCATGGATATGGAGATGATCGGCGTTCGT